>CBDTYO010000100.1:0-11243 GCA_965364615.1 uncultured Bacteroidia bacterium | reverse complement strand
CAACAGGTCGTTAATTCCGATCCCTCTTTGGCTCTGATGTGGCACTTTTCTTGCTGTACCTGAAAGGGAGCTAGAAAAGAAGCCATGAAAAAACAGCATATGAAATACCTAATAATGTTCCTTTTGTGCGGAATAGTCACTTCGATCCATGCACAGAAGAAAGACTATTTCTGGGGATATGTCATGCTTTCTGAGGGAGATACCCTGAAGGGCTGGGTAAAGGACCGTTCTTCAGGGCCTTTCATGGAACTGTATCCCCGCATTCGGTTCAAGGCTGAAAATTCCCTGTTCAGGAAAAAATTTGGCCCCGATGAGATCGTGGCCTACAGTGTCAACGCACAACGCTATGAATCTGTGCCATTGAGAGAGGACCCGGCGTTTTTCCGGTTTGATTACCATATTAACGAAGGCAATGACAGGGTGTTTTTAAGGGTTGTTTCGCGTAATAAAGACTTGACTTACTACCATTGGGAGTTTATGGATGCTGACAGCCACTTCATTGACCATATACCCTTATTTTACAGAAGCGGGTCATTCGAAATGGTAAGGGTGACCCAAGGTATTTTGGGACTGAAAAGAAACAAACTGGCCACATATTTTTCTGATTGTCCGGATCTGGTGAATGCCATCCGGACAAAGGAATTGAACGGAATCTATGAGGTCTATGATTTCTATCTGGATCATTGTAAGGATCCTTAGCGCAGGATGCCTGATGGGTATGCCAAGATTATCAAATACCTGACAAGCATGCTCACCAAGGCGACCACCACTATTTGATATCTCCGGGAAACATGATGAGCTGCTTCGCAAATTCGAGAAATATCACCGATATTTTTGTTGCATACTTGATTTAAAAATCTTCCCAGCGTAATTTGGGTATGATTTGAGCTCAATTCTATGTGAAAAGCGTATTATCATCCCCATGGCAAAAAGCATCATCATCGTCGGCGCCGGAATTTCAGGTTTATCCGCAGGGTATTATGCCCGAAAAAATGGTTATAAGACTGCCATTTACGAAATGCATAGCCTACCAGGAGGGTTATGCACTGCCTGGAAGCGAAAGGGTTATACCTTTGACATAAGCATGCATATGGTCACCGGCTCTGTTTCCGGTCCCTTCCATAACATGTGGAAAGAACTTGGGGTGATCGATAAATTCCAGTTTCACTTTCACGAGCAAATCAGCCGGATAGAGGGCCTGGACAAGCAATTGACCTACACCACCCACCGGGCAGAGGTTGAGAAAGAGATGCTGAAAATTTCCCCGGAAGACAAAATTCTGATCAAGGATTTTATGCGCTTGATCTATGGTCCCGACATGATGGTCGCTGCCTCCTTAAAGCCCAAAAAGCTTCAGCACCTGGGAGATTCTATCCGGACCATGCTGGCCGTACTTCCCCTGTTCAGGACCTTTGGAAAGTACCATAAGCAAACCCTCCAGGAGTATGCTGCCAGTTTTAAGGATCCCTTTCTTCAACAAGCGGTCAGGTTCTTCATTGATTCACCGGGTTGGCCCATGAAACGATTTCCCATGGTGGCTCTGGCCGGTTTTATCAGAAGTGCCGTATCGGAAGCCGGGGCTCCCATCGGGGGCTCCCAACAGGTCATTTACCATTTGGAAGACCGGTATAAAGAGGCTGGTGGTGAGATCCACTATAAAAGCAAGGTAGTTCAGCTGATCATGGATCAAGACAGGGTAAGGGGAATTGAGCTGGAGGATGGGAGCAGGCACCTGGCGGATGAAGTGATCTGGGCAGGGGATGGCTACCATCTGATCTATCAAATGCTGGAAGGAAAATATATAGATGAAAGGATCGAAAAAATGTACACCGATTGGATCCCGGTCAAACCCATATTGCATGTGATGATGGGTGTAGACATGGATCTGTCAAAGGAACCTCACCAAATCATATTTGAAACGGACGATCCCATCGTCATTGCTGGAACAGAACACCGCTGGCTTAGTTTTCTGCACCATGGATTTGATCCGACCATGGCTCCAGCAGGTAAATCGGCTGTGGAGGTCTGGTACGATACGGATTATGATTACTGGGACCAACTATCGAGGGACAGGGATGCATATAAAAAGGAAAAGAAAAGGATCGCTGATTATACCATAGAACAGCTCGACAAGCGGTGGCCGGGATTTGCCAGATCTGTGGAAATCGTTGATGTTCCAACGCCTTATACCTATTACAGGTACACGGGAAATTGGAAAGGATCGCCCGATGGATGGTACATCACCCCGGAGAACATGCAGCAGAATGAACCCATCCGTTCACTTCCGGGACTGGAAGGACTTCACATGATTGGCCAATGGACAGCTCCTTTTACGGGCACCGTGTTGGCAGCATTAACCGGCCGGCAGGCAATTCAGTTGATGTGTAAAAAAGATAAAAGTAGGTTTGTGACCTAAGCCTGGTACGATGCAAAAGAAGCCATTCACCAGGCTTTCAGGAACCTCACCCTTCATCAGGAGGATATCAGTCCTGTGAAGGCATATTAAGTGGCCGTGGCCATAAAAAAAGGCCCGCCCAACCGGGCAGACCTTTCTTTGTATAGATTCTGTCTTGCTTACTGAGGCAAGAGAACCTCATCGATTACATGAATCACTCCATTGGTACCCTGAATGTCGGTAGCAATGACTTCAGTGGATCCGTTAATGGTAACAGCTGAACCCAGTGCGAAGGTGATATCGCCGTTCAAGGTAGTCACCGGACCATCAGAAAGATCGGTTGAAAGGACATTTCCGCTCACTACGTGATACTGAAGAATGGGGATCAGGGCCTCAGCCGAAAGATCTTCAATTCCATTCACACCCTCAAGGGCATCAAACAGTGCGTTGAATGCAGCATTGGTCGGAGCAAAAATGGTAAAGGGACCGGGACCGGACAGAGTTTCGGCCAGACCGGCTTTTACCACAGCTTCTACCAAAATGGAGAAGTTGCTGTTATTGATGGCAATATCCACTGCGGAAGTGGGGGTCAGTACACCATCAATGACGTGGATGACTCCATTGCTCACCTCAACATCGGGAGATGTTACCGAAATACTTCCATTCAGTGAGACTCCGTCACCTACTTCGACCAGCATGCTAACAGGGTATCCCTCCAGAGCAGAATACAGCGTTTCGATGTATCCAGTTTGAAGTGAGCTCGAAAGAGCCTTGGCTCCAACAGCATGGTAGGTCAGAATGGGGGTCAGGTCTTCCTTGCTCAGATCGTCCAGGGATACACCCAGATCGGTCAGGAAGGCAGCAAAAGCATCATTGGTAGGAGCGAATACGGTAAAGGCTCCTTCCATCATGAAGGTGCTGGCCAGATCGGCCTTGGCCAGTGCGGCCACCAGCGAACTGAAATCGTCCAGTCCCATGGCTGCATCCAGGATGCTTCCATTGTCGATGGGAAGGATCACCTGGTCAATGACGTGGATCACACCATTGGTACCTACGATATCGGCAGCTATGACTTTGGCTGAACCGTTCAGATATACACCCATCTCTCCGGCCTCAACCACAATCTCAGGATTGTCTGCATTCAGCGAATTGATGATGCTGCTTGAAATCTGATCGGAATACACTGCATTCCCCAATACGTGATAGAGCAGGATCGGGGCCAGGTCTGAAGGCAGATCCATGCCCAGAGCGGCAAATGCATCATCGGTGGGCGCGAAGACAGTAAAAGTACCATCTGCGGCAGACAGTGTCTCAGCCAGTTCGGCACCGACTACGGCAGCTACCAGGGTTTCAAAGCTTTCGTTCTTGGCAGCAATATCTACCACGGTAGGAGGCAGCAGTACTGCATCTATGGCGTGTATCACCCCATTGGAAGCTTCAATATCAGCACTGACAACACTGGCATCTCCATTGATGGAAACCCCATCGCCGGTCCCGATGTACATGGAAACCGTGCGACCCTGTGCAGGACTCAGGGAGGAATAGTAACCGTCGCTGAGCATGCCGGAGGTCATGGTTTCACCGAGCACATGATACAGGAGAATGGGCGTAAGGGCCTCTGCTGAGAGATCCTCAATTCCGGAAACACCCAACTCGGTAAAGAGTGCGCTGAATGCATCATTGTCCGGAGCAAAAACAGTAAAAGTACCGGCCCCGTCCAGGGTAGATACTAAATTGGCCTTAACCAAAGCCTCTACAAGAATACTGAAATCCTCATCGGCCGATGCAATGGCGGCAATGGATTCAGGGGCATCTGGTCCGGGATTCATTGGCGGATCTTCCTCTTTTTCACAGGAAGAAAATACGAACAGCCCAGTGAGAAGGGCAAGTGATAGAACATAATTGAACTTTTTCATGACAGATAGTTTTTAAAGTTTGTATGGCAGATAAACAGATAGAAAAGAGTTTTGTTTAAACATGAGATGTTAAAAATTAAACAAAACATCACCATCAGGCATGAATTTCTCACTTGAACAGGTTTCAAAAATCTGTAAATGAGGAGATCACAGAGAAAGGACAAGGCCAGCAAAAAAAGGCCATATATTTCTAAAATATGTTAGATATGTTCTGGTCAAAGGCTGCCCCAGTGACCAAATGCGGCATGAGAAATGCCAGAAAAGGGCTGCAAGAATACTTAGAAATAGCTTAGTATTTTCTCGATCAGCTCCATGCCTGCCCTGCTCCCCTGATCCTGAAAGAGCACCTTCCCCGAGCGATCGCTTAGCTTCAGCCTGAGGGTAGCATCCACACTTTCTTTGATCATCCGGGTCATGGAACCCCTGATGGGTGCTTTCAGCTGCCCGGTCTGGTTATTGATGGCCTCGATTTCAAGCAGGAATTTTTTATTGGATATGCGGATATGAACTGTATTGTTGAGGTATTCCAGCTTTTCAATGCGGGCCTTCGACCAGGTGGAGAAATTGATGAAGCGTCCTTCCAGTTGGAGGTAGGAGATAAAACCAATGAAGTAAGAACCCAGCCAGGGAATTTTGGCCACGGAGAAGGTAAAAGAACTTTGGGTATTGTCAAACGTATTGCAATGCAGCCAAATCCAGGATTCCGGGAAGGAGCTGCCCCAGTCCTTTTCAATATAGCCCGTGCCTCCCTCGAAATCCACATATTGGCCATTGATCTGCAATCCCCCGGAGAGCTTGTGCTGCATGGAAACGATTCCGTGCTTACATTCCATGAAAGGCACAAAGGAATACCACCCCATGATGCCCGGCGTGAGTTTGGTAGAGGGATATAGTTCCGGGGTGTTGTAGGATATATGGCCGGCAATATGGTGGGATTCGTTGGTCATTTCCAATGTCATTCCCTCCATGGTAAATTTGGATGGTCCCACGGCAATATCCAATTCCCGGTCGGAAGCTGAAAAATCAGCAAGTTCATATTCATGCACCTGCGCCTCCCCGGTCATCCCGTTCAATACCTGGATGAAAGAATGGCCAGTGCCCCCGGTAAGCGATACCCCCGGAATAAAAGACAAAACCTGCGACCTGTCGGCCGAAACATGTTTGAAATACCAGCCCTCAAAATAATTTCGTCGCTTGAGCGATCCCTGAAACGCCCATGGCCTGAATACCTTCATCCCTATTTACATTTTGCATAAAGATCATCCCTGATCCATTTTGATCCAGGTTCATATTCCAGCAGCTCCTTCCATAATAGGCAGGCAAGGTCCTTTCGACCCGTTTCCGTGTAGGCATTGGCCAGGACCAGGACTGAATTCAAATATATCCAGTTGCGATCCGTTTTCAACTGACTGCGCTCCAGGATCTCCACTGCTTTTTCATAGTACGGAATGGCTTCGATCTGAGATCCACCCAGGACTTTTGGGGTATAGAACAGCATGTTTCCCATTTCAATATGGCAGTTAAAATATTCCCCCCCCGTTTCATACGCCGTCTTAATATATCTCATGGTTCTGGGACCCAGGAACATGGAACTAAACTTACTGAGGTAGATGCGAAATCCCATCAATGCGCCCTGCAGGGCCAGGATATCCTCTCTGCCGTCCAGGATCTCGTAGAGCTCATCGGTTCTGTTCATGGCCACCTCAAGATCTTTCTTGGCCGCCTTGTCCTCCTCTTCATTGATAAGGTATCCCACATAACCATAGTAGGCAAAACACAGGTAATACAAAAGCGTCTGGTCCCCCGTCCGTTCATACTCCCGGTTCATCTCCTGTAGGATGCCTTTCCACGGAACCATTTCGCCTTTTACGTAAGATTGGTAGAGCCTCCGGTTATAATCAGGGCTTCCCTGCCCATGGGCCAGGAGCCCCATGCCAAGCAGAAGAAACAAGCAGGCCATTCTTTTCATTTCAGTGGTATTTCTCTTCCCTTCCACGACAGGCTTCCCCGGGACTTTTGCAACAGAGATTTTTCTACCATCCAGATAAAACTAACATGCTGCAAAGGGATCATCACCAGATTCACAAGGACATTCTGACGACTCATCAGCGAGATAAGCACACGGCAAGTCAAAGCCAACAGCAATGCAGCCAGGAAAAAGGGAAGGGACCAAAGAGCTATTATCATGAGCCCAAAGGTGGTAAAAAAAATATAGAAAAGCGCCCAGGGCAGGCTTCCGGAAAAAAAGTGAAGCACATTCTTTGAAAAGCCGGCAATGGCCTCCCTGTAACCATGATACATCCTGCATTGTACCCGGTGATCTCCCAGGAGGGTGGCACAACGGTAGTGCCCTTTCTTATAAAGGGCCATGATTTCAATGTCTTCCACGGCACTGCTCCGGACGATGGAGTGGGGCTGAAGCTTATGGTACACATTGGCCCGGAACATCATGAATTGCCCATTGGCCGCTGAAAATGAGCTGCGCAGGCCGAAAGTCACCATGGGCAGAGGCAAAAGACTGAGCAGGATCCAGTTCATGACCGGGACGGTGGCCTGTTCTCCCCGGGAGATAAGCAATTGTTTGGGAAAGATGGAAAGCAGGGCCAGATTTCTTTCTTTCATGAATCCCAACATCTTTACCAGAAGGTCTTCATGGATTTCCATGTCCGCATCCACAAAAAGCAGGATATGGCCGCTGGCCTTTTCGGCCAGCTGATGACAGGCGAAGTTCTTGCCCGTCCAGCCTGTGGGAAGCTCTTTTCCTTGAAACCACCTGATTTCTGGGTGAGCCCTGCTGTATTCTTCAAGGATGGACTGGGTGCCATCGGTGGAATGATCGTTGCAGACCCACACTTCAATGTCCTGATAATCCTGGGTCAATATACAGTCCAGGATCCGGCCTATGTTATTCTCCTCGTTTCGTGCCGGGATCAGTATGGATAGTTTCTGGTCCGGTCTGATCCCTGCATCGGGCAGGCGATGGTGGAACAGGAAATTCACCAATACCACCAGGGCCCTGATTCCCAGGAATACCATAGCCATATAGGCAAGTATGGAAATCATAACAGGGTTTCGTGCTGTTTGGCCATGCAATCCGCATGGTACTGGTTGAATGCTTCCTCTATCTCCTTGACAGAATGCCCCCCACGATAGCACATGGTTCTGATGAACAGGGTGGGGGAAGGCCTGGAAAAGTAGTCCACCAGGTTGATATTGAACACCACTTCCGGAGGGGAAACACATTTGGAAAGAATTTTTTCAATGCCCTTGGCGAAAACAAAATCCCTGTGGTAGAGGCTCTCGATGCTTCCCTGGGGGAACATCATCAGCAGATTGTTTTTTTGTGAGAGAATCTCTGCGGAGTATAAGAGGCTTTCCACCGCCGATCTGGAAGATTTTTCTACCGAAAAGGCCCCCGCCTTGTTCAGGAACATCCTTTTGGCGAGCTGCTCTCTAAGCATCATCACATGGAACTTCTTGTGATAGTGCTTGTAGGAAAGGTAGTTTCCAATGAATCCGTCCCACCAGCTAAAGTGGTTGGCGATCAGAAGGATGGACTTTTCAGAGGGGCAAGGATCAATTTCCACCTGGACCTCATGGAAGTGCTTGTTAAGCATCCGGGAGGTATAGAACCTGAAAAACGCGGTATGAAATGCGGTATGTCTCGATCGGATTATGGCCAAAACAGCTTGTGAATTATAATGATCACGATGAAAAATGTCAATTGATATACATAGCCCCAAATGGCTACTTTCCTTTTTTTACCGGCGATGGAAGGATAGGCCAGCAGACAGAAAATGAAAGAAATGATCAGCCAGCTGATGTAGTTTTGCAGGGGAGGTTCCGTGTTTTGCCAGGACCACATGTCGCTCAGGATGGCAAATTTTTCGATGAAGAAATCACTGGAGGTCATGATCACCGCAGCCAGGAGGCTTCCGGGAATTCTGCCCAGTCTGGCCAGGGAAGCAATGGCCACGCCTCCATACACCATCAAGACCCAATTGATGCCAATCATCAGTGGAACATCAGCGACCTTCAGCCCCAGTGTTTTTCCATAGGAATAAACCCCGAAGATCTTGCCGGTAACCACTCCTGCCACTTCGATGCCAAAACCGGCGAGCGCTATAACAACCATCACCCCCCAGAGTCTTCGATCCCGGTTCTTGTGGTAGAGGAAGAATATACCCAGCAGCAGCAGCAGGGAGAAGGGCGTTAAGAATTGAAAGACTCCAAAGGAAAATGGAAAAGAAAAACCCAGGATCCCCACCAGGTACCATAACCGGAGGATGGCCAGAGTTTTAGATTCGTCGGGCAAGCGAATACGCATGTTCATATTTCAAGATACGATTTCACCTCTTCTTCTACAATTTTGGCCGAAGCCAGGCAAAGAGGGATACCCCCGCCCGGGTGTACGCTCCCTCCAGCGAAAAAGAGATTTTTGATTTTTCTGGAAAAATTGGGATGGCGGTTGAATGCCGAGGTGGGTGAATTGGAACTGTTTCCATACAAGGCACCCGCGGTGGACAGCGTCATCTCTTCAATGCTTTGAGGGGTGGCCACCTTCTCAAATTCGATGCCTGAACCAAGATCAATGCCATGGCCCTGAAGTTTCCGCACAATGTGTTGTCTGGCCACCCGGGCCCATTCGTTCCAGTTTTCACCACGGTTGTAGGGTGCATTGATCATCACAAACAAATTGCTCCCACCGGGCGGGGCATCATCTTTATTCAGCAGTGAGCTGTTGTAAACATAGACGGTGGGATCTTCGTAGGGTTTGGAAATCCCTTTGGGCGAAAGGGACTGGAATTCCTCGGGGTAGTTGCCTGAAAAGAAAATATTGTGAAGGTCCAGTTGTTCGAAGGTGCGCCCGATGCCCAGATAAAAGATCAGCGCCGATGAAGAAAGAGCCGGCTTCCTTACCGCACGGGGAGCTTTGTTTTTAGGCAGCAGCCTGGTCCAGGTCCTGAAGATATCACCGGCCGACACCACCAGGTCTGCCGGGAATCGCTTTCCGTTGGATTTGACTCCGGAGGCCCTTTGCTTTTCAACGAGGATCTCTTCCACCTCATGGTCAAAATAGAAGCTAACACCTGCACGGATGGCCAATTGATGCAGGTGCTCCACAATGCGCACAATGCCTCCTGCCGGGAAAAAGGCTCCCAGGTTGTGCTCCAGGTGAGCGATCATATTCAGGGTGGCAGGCGCACGGTAGGGGTCTGAACCATTGTAGGTGGCATACCGGTCGAATAGCTGGATGGTCTTATCGCTTACAAAAGCCTTCTGGTTGTGCTTGTGCATGGAGCGAAAAGGATTGAACTTCAGCATTCCGGTGAGAACCCCCAGGTTGTTGGCCTGAAAGAGCCTGGACAGGCGGTGAAAAGCAGTGAACAGGAAGATGGGGGAAGTCAGGTTGTACAATTCCGCTGTTTCGTTCAGGTACCTGGAGACATGATCCTCATTTTCTCCGTTGACCCGGCTTATTTCCCGGGCAAAAAGTTCCGGATCTGCAGGTGCCGAAAAAACCGTATGATCGGGATAAAAATACCGGGAAATGGTATCCAGTTTTTTGTATTCCAACCTGCTTGAAGAGGCGGGAGTCAATTCTTCCACCAAATGCGGCAGGGTGAATAGAGACGGACCGGTGTCAAACCGATATCCGTTCTCCCTGATTTCGCCGATCTTACCGCCCGGAATGCCATTCTTTTCGAAAACGGAGACCTTTAGCCCCAGAGCAGCAAGCCGAATGGCTGTGGCGAGACCCCCGGCCCCCGAGCCGATCACAATGGCAGATGTTCCCATGTCCGAACTATTTTGGCTTTTCAGAGTCATATAAAGTTACATATTGTTTTGTAAGACATGGCATTAAATATTTTTCGTAATTTCAGAATCAGGACTCTCACATGAAGGCACTAATTATAGGCACGGGTGTAGCTGGCCTCTCCACCGCGCTGCGACTGATCAGACGAGGTTATGAAGTGGAGATGGTGGAACAGTTTTCACAGCCGGGAGGCAGGTTGAACCAGGTGAGAAAAGATGGATTTCTTTTTGACATGGGTCCATCCTTCTTCAGCATGAGCTATGAATTCGAGGAACTTGCCAGGGATGCGGGGATCGAACTTCCTTTCAAATACCGTGAACTGGACCCCATCTATTCGGTCTGGTACGATACACCCGGGAAAGTCTTCAAGATCTACAAGGACCTGGATAAACTGGGGCATGAGTTTCGCGATTATGAGCCCGGCTTTGCCGAGAACATGAAGAAATACCTGGACTCGGCCGGCAGTTTGTATCACGATTCCGATCGACTGATCATCAAAAAGAATTTTGACTCCCTCGCAGCTTATGCCGCCAGCCTGGTGCAGGTATCCCCAAGACATCTGCCCAAGCTGACCAGAAATTTCTGGCAGGAAGTAAGCCGGTATTTTAAATCAGATGAGGTCCGCGAGATCATTTCCCTGGTTTCATTTTTCCTGGGAGGCACTCCTTTCAGTACGCCCGCTGTGTATTCCATGCTTTCCTATACGGAATTTGTGCACGATGGCTATTACAATGTGGAAGGGGGCATGTACAAGATCACAGAAGGATTTGTGGACCTGCTGCAGAAAAAAGGAGTGAAGATTTCCTACAATACAAGCATATCCGGATTTCTTTCGGAGGGCAATCAGATCAACGGATTTACCGATACCGAGGGAAACGATCACAAGGCCGATCTGTATGTGGTCAATGCCGATGCTGCCAATTTCCGGTCCAAGGTCATGATGCGGAGCAAGTACACGACTGAGAAACTGGACAAAATGAACTGGACCATGGCTCCCCTGACCATATATCTGGGTCTGGACACCAAGGTTCCACACATCGACCATCACAATTACTTCCTTAGAAACAATTTCAAGGATTATTCCACCAAGCTGTACAGCAACAAGGTGAGCCTC
>CBDTYO010000099.1:0-11318 GCA_965364615.1 uncultured Bacteroidia bacterium | reverse complement strand
GAGGACAATAAAAATCGAGTGCTTCCCCCTTATGATAGGTAAATTCAGGGTTCTTCTCACTTTTGTAGTTTCCGATCTGAGCGGACAGCAAGAGCAGTCCGACCTTCTTCTTCTGGTTACGTACACTGAAAATTACCTTGTCACCCACTTTCAGGTGACCTCTGCAATACGGGCAAATAAAGGAGTTTTTCATCATCCAGTTTTTAAGGGATTTTTCTCAATTTACGATTTGAACGGCGTTTTGTCAATAGCAATAGCTTCCTAGGCGGTGCAGGTTTGTATAATGCCTGCTATTTTTCAAACTCTACAATGAATTTTGCACCCCGGCCAAATTCACTTTCGCACCACACCCTTCCATTCATGGCCTCTACGTATTTCTTCACTATGGAAAGTCCCAGGCCTGTTGAGCTCTCACCGCCTGTCGGTCGTGCATGCAATTTTTGAAATTTCTGAAACAGCTTGGGCTTATCCTCTTCCAAAATTCCAGGGCCTTCATCGTCAATTTCCAAACGCACCGTCTGGTTGTTTTCTTTCAGGGTCACATGGACTTTCGTTTGATGATTTGAGAACTTGATCGCATTTGACAACAGATTGTCAATGATCTGGATGATCAGGCTTCTGTCCAGAAAGGCCACCACCGCATCCAGGTCAGTCACAATTTGTATTTTTTTATTATCGCTCTGGATTTTTTGAGCTGATATTACCTGCTCGGTCACTTGCTTTAAATCAACAGAACTATAGTTTGGTTTCAGTGAAGATGATTCCAGCACCCTAATCTCCAGCATTTTAGAAACCAAACTGTTCATTCTGTTCAGAGACTTGTTTATCAAACGCAGATATTCCCTCTGATCCTCTGTGATTTCTCCCTTGCTTAAGATTCCGGAAATGCTCATTGCACTTGTCAAGGGATTTTTAAGATCGTGCGCAACGATCCCCATCATTTCATTTTTTTCCAGATTGAGCGCATTAAGCTCCCGTATCTGTGATTGTATTTGTTCGTTTTTTTCGGAGAGACTTTTGTTTGTATGTATTTTCAATCGAACCAATCTGTATAGAAAGAACAAGGCGATCAAAACCAATGCAATGGCGATGATGCCCAGGTATATGATCAGGTTCTTTCGTTCTATCTCAAGTTCGCTTTGTCTTAGTTTCAAATCCTGCAACTCTCTTTCCAGCATTAATACGCCCACTTCTTGATTGGGAGCAATGTCGGGCTGCAAGTCTTCGCTGAGGCTTGACATGGAAACTACCACCTGGCCGAATGCTTTGCCCAGGTGTTTCTCAATCAATGAATCCAATAAGGGCCTGAACCTGGAATCATCAAGAAATACAGCCAATGCCTCATCCCAGTCACTGGTGAGGGTTGTCGCGATCGAAAGTCCGGGATTCTCCACCATAAAGAAACGCTGCCGGCTTATGCCTTTACCGCTTCTGTAATAGGTCAGATAATTGGGAAGAGAAACATAGCCCCAGGCGTCATCGGCATTTGAAATCGTTTCTATGAGAATATCCACGTGTCTTACGTATTCTATCTCTATTTCAGGAAAATAATCCCTTTGTAAATCCAGGATATTTCGCTCAAAGGTTGAATTTGTTACGGTGATGGCCCTGTTGTTTTTCACGATATCGGCAAATTCTGCCAGGCTCGAAATGGAGCCGAAATCCCTGCTGGAGATTATAATCTCAATATCGGGCATATAGGGATCGGTGATCTTGAAATCCTTCTTTCTCTCCTCCAGGCTGGAGATAGAGGCAATGCCAAGAAGAGGTCGCCTGGAATTTTTTAAGGTATCAAGCAGGCTTTCAAAATCATACAAATGCTCATATTCCAATTGAAGTGTTGCACCATACTCTTCCTCAATAAAACGGACCAACTCCTCCATAATTTCGTATTCGATGCCGGCCAGTCTCCCCTGGGCATCGTTATAAATAAACGGGCTGTTTTCTGAGTAGGCAACAACCAGGTTTCCGCCGCCATTTTCCCGCACCTCGCTCCATGTATTGCTGGGCGACTGGCCATGGGCCCTGGGCACAAGCAGAAAGAGGACTACATACAGGAAGAGGCCGGCTCTGAACATGGATATTTTGGGTTGTACGCTGCCAATACAGCGTTATAATTACTTCTCTTATTTGCTATTAGTGTATTATAAGGACGCTGAATGTGACCAAAAGTTTCTCAAAAGTTAGTTAAAATAAGTGTTACTTATTGAGGGTGCAGACATACCCGAAACTGTGACTTTTTTGAAAATGCAGTCATTTCCCTTTTAGGAGTCAAAAATGAGTACACAACCAGATTGGTTAGGCTTGTTGGCTAATTGAAGATTTGGGTGCCGCTAATTCACTGATATCGAGGAGGCAAGTCCAAATCTTTTACAGATAAGGATGTGGTTCCTTCCCTGCCATCCCATGGAGCTCTGCCCTTAGTTGGACCGCTCTTTCATTCACTCTTTAAACGATATCCAGGAATTCTTTGTCATCCTTCAGATTATCGAACAGGGGATCATTTTGTAAATACACAGGTGTCTAACAGGGAACCAAGATCTTCGTATAGCATGAGCCATCTTATGTCTTATTTGACTTCTATTGATCCAAGGGCTAACTTGCAGTTACTAATCCATCCAAATGCCCAACAAACTTTCGCAATTCTGGCAGGAACTTAAGGCCCGCAGGGTGATTCACACCACCACTGTCTATGTGGCTGTAGCCTTTGGTTTGCTCGAGCTGATTGATATTATCTCCGGGCCGCTGAATTTTCCAGGCTGGGTATTGACCGTTTTTATTTTCTTTTTTGCCATTGGCTTTCCCCTCGTCATTTTTTTCTCCTGGCTTTTCTATTTCAGTCCGGACGGAATTAAACGATATAAACTGCATTCTGCAAAATATCTTCCTGAACCCACTGAAGATAATGAAGGAGTGCTTTTGTTTGAGGTCGACTCAACATACGGAGAAGAAAGAACAAAACCGGGAACAAAGACCGGGAAGGTATTTGGGATTGGTTCTTTTACGGTCATTTGCCTGGTTGTGGTTCTATTTCTTTTCTATAGTGCAAAATCAGTGCATTTCAATGAAAAGGACCTGGTGGTTTTGGCAGATTTTGTCAATCATACTGAAGAGTTGATTTTTGATCACTCACTGAATACTGCACTTGAAATCAGTATTGACCAGTCACATCACGTGAATGTGGTTCCGAAGAATAGAATGCAAGAGGTATTGAGGAGAATTGGGATAACTTCCGATACGATTATCGATGAGGCACTTTGCAGGGAGATTGCCGTCAGGGAGGGGGCCAAAGTTTATATAGTTCCGGAAATCAGCAGAGTGGGGAAGCAGTATATCTTGAGCAGTAAGCTTCAGGAAACCGGAAATGGAGAGGTAATCACTTCTGTCAATTATTACTGCGACAGTCAGGATGAGATCCTGGGTTCCCTTGACCATATGAGTAAAAGAATACGACGTTGCCTTGGTGAATCAAGATACAAGATGTCCGGACAGAGCAAACCCCTGGTAAAGGTGACTACTTCCTCACTGGATGCATTAAAGCAATATTCCCTGGGCAGGGAGTACATGGCTGATATGGATTACGACAATGCAGTGGCCCATTTCAGGGTGGCCATCGGATTGGATAGCAGCTTCACCACGGCGAAGGCTTCACTGGGGAGTCTCCTGTGTGAGTTTTATGATCCGGTGGAGGGACAAAAGTGGCTGGATGAGGCCATATTGTCCATAGACAATCTGACCGACCCGGAGAAATACGGCATCCTGGGTGTCTATGCGGTCCACGTGGAAAAGGACCTGGATAAAAGCAATGAATACACCAGGATTTTGATCGAACTGAATCCTGAAAGAGCCGGCTACAGGATTAATCTTGGATTGAATTACTTCGATCAGGGACATTTTGATGAAGCTGTTACCGAGTTTAAACATGCAGTTCATCTTGATCCAATTGAAATTGGACCCTACGCGTCTTTGAGTTATATCTACAACTCAAAACTCCACCAAATTGATTCGGCCATGTATTGGGCCCAGGAGATGATCAGCACCGATCCTGAAAACCCGTGGGGCTACTTCTATCTGGGAGTCTGTTATTTTGAGATAGATGAGTTAGAGAAAGCCAGCAGGGCATTTGAGAAGGTGCGGGAACTTTCTCCCGGAATAAACAGAAACCTCTACAATCTGGCACATACTTATATTGCCCTTGAAGAATTTGAACTGGCCATTGAAGTGTTTAAAAGTATTGATCAGGCAGGTGCGGTATACGACCTGGGTCTGTGTTACGAAGTGATGGGAAATGATAAACAGGCCAGAATTCAATATGAAAAATATCTATCAATGCTCAAGAGCGAGGCTCAAGATACTCCTGTCAATTTAATAGCCAAAGGAATAACACTTACCAGGCTGGGAAAAAAAGAGGAAGGGATGGAACTTGGGAGAAAAGGTTTTGAACAGGACTCATCGCTCCACTATGGGTTTGCCCAGCTTCTGGCTGTTCAGCAATATCCTGAGCAGGCTCTGTATCATTTGGAGAAGGCATTTGAAAATGGATACTGGGACCTTGTTAATATCAAGATGAATCAGGAATTATCTTCATTGAAGAGTGATGAGCGGTTCCTCCGGTTGATGGAGCAATATTCTAATTAGCATCCAATTCAGATCCTGGCAAAGTCACTTCCCTGAGGATTTCCAATTGGTGTTGAATCAGGGGCTGCCTTCCTAAAGCAGGGGGAGGCTCACAGATTCCATCATCGTTCCCGCTATTCCTTCTGTTCGACCGGGAATAGCTTCGGGTAGACCTTGATAGCTATTACGCCGGCAATGTACATGGTCAGTCCAAACATCCCTGAAACCCAGAACATGGAGGAATGAAAGTCTCCCATGGAATCCTGGATCAGAAGTGCGATGGTCATGGCAAGGGAGGCATTTCTCAGGCCGGTTTCCAGGGATATAGCCCTGACCTGGAAATTTGAGACTTTCATGAGGTAGGGAACCAGGGCACCGACCACCATTCCGGTAAAGGTCATGAGCAAGATCATGGAGTAGAACCTGAAACCATGGCGGTCCGTATCCGAAAATCCTTCCAGATTGTTGAAGATGCCGGCTATGATCAGGAAGAGCAAGGCGATGATCCCAAGCACGTTAAAGTAGGGAATCATTTTCTTGGCCGTGTTTTCCTTCCAGTATCTGACCAGCATTCCGATCCCCAGGGGGATGATCACCAGGACCACGATCGTGGATGCGATGGTACCAGTGGGCACGGTTACCTCGGGGATGTTTGAGCAATAGGCATTCAGCAGAAGAGGCACGAAAATAATGGAAAGCACCGTGGAAAGGGAGGTAAGGGACACCGAAAGTGCCACATCGCCTTTTGCAAAATGTGTCATCAGGTTGGAGGTGACCCCTCCAGGGGTGGCTGTGATTAGAATCATCCCCACATAGATATATGGATAGTTCTCATGGAACCCGAGAAGATAGCCGAAGCCGGCTGCGATCAGGGGCATGATTCCGAACTGGAGCAGCTCCCCGATGATGATGCCCCTGGGCTTGGTCACCACCACCACAAAATCTTTCCCGGTCAGGGTAAGACCCATGCCCACCATCACCAGGAAGAGCATGAGAATGATGGACAGCCTGAAGATCTTGTCAAAGACCGGCTGTACAGGATAGGTGACGAATTGGGCAAATTTGTACGTCTCCCCCTCAATCTCCTCTTCCATCACTGTCACGTGCAATATCAATTTGCTTTCAATGAGGTCTTCAAGCCCTGCATATCCGGGATCTGCCCGGTCGGGAATGGTGAGAATATAAACGTCTCCTTCAGCTGCGCTTCTGATGAAATACAGACGGGTCTCATCCAGGCTGCCCTCCTCCGGGGATTGCAGATACCTCAGATGCCCTTTGAATTCCATTTCTTCCGCCTGGCTCCAGTCCAGGCCCCTGGGCTCCGTATTCAGAGCCGTGATCATTTCATTGTCCCCTTCATTCACGATATCGGTCAGGTGCTTATACAGCCTCTCCCCGCTGCCTTCATTGGCTGCCACTGCACTGCTGAAAGAGAAAATTAATAAGAGGAATAACAACAGGAGACCGTTTCCCGGGCTCCCTGGAAGCGCAGAATTAAAATCATTTTTTCTCATAATCAAGTGGTTAGGTGAATGCTCGGGCCTTTATAAGGGTGTTACAGGTTCGGGATGCAGAGGTAAGATATGAAGCTCATGCCAAATACACAAACCCGTAGCCTATGGCGATTGATGTGCCATCCTGTTTCGTTATATGAAGGAATGAATCTGGTTATTTATTTACTCAAGACTCTCATGGATCATGGCAGCCAGGTCATCGCTGTAGCGGATAATGGCCCTGATGTTTCCGCTTTTGTCGATCAGGAACCTGGAAGGGATCCCCAGGACTTTGTAGGTGGATATGACCTCATCGTTGTAGTCGAACAATACATTGAAATTGTACTTGTTCTCTTCCAGAAACTGGTCGACCTTCTCTTTGGTTTTATCCGGTTCCGTGCTTTCCCAGGAATCGATGAAGAAGAACTCCACATCCTCGTCCTTAAACTGGTCGACCAGTTCCTGCATATGGGGGAAGGAGGAAATGCAGGGTCCGCACCAGGTGGCCCAGAAATCCAGTACCACGACCTTCCCTGTGTAATCTGACAGGGCTACCTCTGCGCCCTCCAGGTTGGTCAGGGTGAAATCCATGGCCCGGGTATCGCCGAACATGGCGATGACCTCATCCCTGTCCTTCTGAGCGGCCGACTCGGCATATTGCTTCCTGATGTTCTCAAATTCATTCTCCGGGAGGTTCAATTTGGCATAGATGTCCTGGAGCAGCTCCACCATGACCCTGGAATCGGTTCCCGCCAGCAGCTGTTTTTCCAGGTAATCCTTTGCATACTCAGGGCCTTTGGCTTTTTCTGCAAATGCCGCGTAGCGTTCCTTTCCGTCCGTCCCCATTCGATCTCCCACTGCTTCCACGATCGCATGCTGATATTTGAAGGCCTGGTCGTATTTCTTTTGTTTGAAAAGGATCAGCGCATAGGTGTCGGCACACATGTGGTGCAGTCCTTCAAGATCGACTCCGCCCTCATTTTCTTCGGGGTGCTCCATGAGGTATTCAATCATATCCAGGGATTTCCGGGACATCTGCCCGGCAAATTCAAGATCCTCTCCCGGGCTGGTCAGGTCCCCTCCGCTCGCTCTCCAGGCATAGCTGTTGTAGATGTTAATCCAGAGGTTCTTGTCTGTAATCCGGTCCTGGTACTTCGACATGCTCAGGGTATCCTTTTGTTCCAGGTAGAGCATTAAGAGTTGGTAGTAAAGCATTTCCAGATTCTGATCCTGCGGGTTCCCGAATTTTTCGATGTACTCTTCGATCTTGCCTGACAGGTAGCTTGCCTCCCGGTCCCGCACACTATAAACATCAGCCATGAATGTATTCTTCGCTATTTCCCCTTTCGGATATTTCTCCATGGCCTCCTTTTCCAATGCACTCATTTCCTGATTCATTTGCAGCCTGTTGTATATGCTATATGCAGCAGTAAGACTCTTCTCATCGTCCTTTCCGGCCATTTTTTCTGCAAAGGCCACCAGCTCGGGCCTTGTACCTTCCTTGTCGTTCTGGAATCTGACAAGCAGGTAAGTGGCATATTCACTTCCGGTTTTCAGGCCCGGGTAGGTGGCAAACAGGGAATCATAGGCTTTCAGTACATCCTCCGAGGTTATATCCAGTTTCAGAAAATATCCTGCCATACCGGCACTCTGAATTTCCTCCAGCAGTGTCTGCTCGAATCCTTCGGCATCCGGATCTTTCAGGTACACCACATATCCCTTCCCGTGGTTGTTGTCCACTGTATTTTGCTCGCCGTCATTGACCGCGAAAAACAGGACGGTGCTTTTTGGCGGAAGCTTCATGGAAAATTCATAGGCCGATCCCTTCTTTTTCAGGGGGATGGATTTATTCTGGATATCTGAACAGGAGACGTGCACCTGGATATCTTCCGGTAAGTAGAGCCCTGTGGGCGGCTCATAGAGGAAAGTGGTCTGTCCGTTGGCATCCGCTGCCTGGTTTTTCAGGTCGATCCTCCCGTTTTGGGAAAAGGCACAGGTGGCGGAAAACAGGAGAATGGCAATAGATAGGTTTCTCATGGTTGATTCAGATTTAGGGATGTATTTCAAATAACGATGTTCTTTTAGAGGGTGTCTGTTAATTTATTGAATGTTAAAGATATGACGTATAACACCGGGTAGCGGTTCACACATTCGTTCTCGCCAGCCCATGGAAGTTTTTTCCATCAGGAGCATCATAAAAAAAACCGTGACATTTGTCTCTGTAGACAAAGCATGCAACGAGAGTACAAGTTGCAACATCTGGGGCTCTGGATGTACAAAAGACTGCAACCGGAGTGCTATGTGCCAGGGGTTTCCCTTTCATAACTTGCTGATAATCAAATTGTCTAACTAAAGCCTGAAGTTATGAAAGCAAAATGGACAAATTCCAGAATTGTAAACCGCCTTTTGCCTGTCATGGCGGTGATCCTGACTTTTGCCTGCACCAGCTGCAGCGAAAATCCTCCTGGTATTCCAACTGAAGATGTTTCAAATCCCGACGGGAAGATTGAGACGGAATACTTCAAGGTCCAATCCTCCGGGACTACCATTCATGCCTTTGGCGGTGATGTCATGCTGGACTTTCCTCCCGGGACGGTCCCGACCACAACTCGCTACGAGATTGTTTCCTTTCCCCTGGACCACCTGGATCTGAAGGGGAGGAATGTGATGTTGCGTGCATTTTCACTGAAGAATATCCAAAACAAGAACGAGTTTGAGAATCCCGTAGCTCTTATAATCAGGTACGACTTGTGTGAATACAATATGTGCAAGCCTGGTGAGGAAAGTGAGCTGGCCATTTACCGACTGAGGGGTGACATGTATGCCTATCATAAAATGGAGGCTGTTGGCGAATGTTCTATGAATTGCGCATGCAAGACGGTCCGGACCTGTATTGAGGAATGCGGATCCTATGTAGTGGTTGAGAAATAGTACCTTAGGTTAGCATGGATCTCATCCACGGGCTGCTTCTGAAAAGGAGCAGCCTTTTACTTTTGTAATTGACTTAAATTCAAACAGATTTAGAAGTAACTTGTCTTAGTTATCGGAAGGGATGACTGATTGACGGGGGGAATGGATCACTGTTAAATAAAACAGAGTGAGTCATGCAGACTCAGGCATCTATGGGAGATCAGTTTCTGACGCTTGTCAAGCAGATCATCGAAGATCAGATTGGCAACGAAGATTTCACCGTGTCATCCCTGGCAAGGGAAGTCGGGCTCAGCCGTTCCATGCTGCACCGAAAGCTGATCCGTCTGGCCGGAAAGTCAGCCACGGATTTGATTACCGAGATCAGGCTGCAGAAGGCCATGGAACTTCTGGAAAACAATGTGGCCACCGTATCGGAAATCGCCTACAAAGTGGGATTTGCAAGTCCCAGTTACTTCAACAAAGTCTTCAAGAAACATTACGGAGTCGCGCCGGGAGATGCCAGGAATAAAAAAAACATAAAGATAAATCCTTCACCCAGGAGCAAAACAAAGGCACTTACAAGACAAGGAAAAAGCTGGAGGATTGCCAGCGTAATCGGTATTGTGGTGATTCTGGGACTCATCGCTCTGAATATCATCCCGCGAACTGGTTTAACAGAGATTCCTGACAAATCCATTGCGGTCCTCCCCTTTGCATCACTGAGTGATGATCCCGATCAGCAATATCTTGCAGATGGTGTCATGTACGAAATCCTGCTGCATTTATCGAAGATCAAAGACCTTCGGGTCATGTCCCGGACTTCTGTTGAGCAATACCGCCATGCAACGAAAACAGCCAATGAAATATGTGAGGAACTGGACGTGGCCTTCTTACTGGAGGGTGATTTCCGAAAATTTGATGATCAGGCAAGGCTCATCGTAAGATTAATCCAGCCCGGCAAGGAAAGTTATGTCTGGGCAAAGGATTACAACAGGGAGTGGAAGAATATCTTCGAAGTAGAGAGTGAGGTGGCGCAGTTAATAGCGGCTGAATTGCAGGTTGTAATCACTCCCGAGGAAAAAAGACGCATCGAGAAAACGTCTGCCCCCAGCCTGATCGCATATGACCTGTATGAACAGGGGCGGGAAGAGTTTCTGGATTACCAGTTGAATCCATCGGATATGATATCTCTGGAACGCGCCGAGAACCTGTATGAAGCCGCATTGATCCTGGATTCCACCTATGCACAGGTATATGCAGATATGGCATATATCCAGTGGTATAAACAATATGATGAAACTTATTACTCAGAAGCCTTCCAGGATTCTGCTTTTCAATTAGCAAATAAGGCAATATCCTATGATCCCTTGTTGTCATCGGCTTATACATTACTGGGTTCCTATTACCATGAAAAAGGCAATGCGGAAATGGCTGTTAAGGAGTGCAGCAAAGCCATTGAGTTAAACCCGAATGATTTTCAAGCCTACAGGGGGCTGGGCATTCATTATGTAAACTATGATCTGGTAAGATCAATAGAATACCTCCATCGTGCCCTGTCACTTCACCGGGGACCCTTTTATCCCAGTTTATTGAGGAGTATGGGTGATGTTTTGGCGACAGCAGGATTTACCGAAAAAGCAATAGCGTATTACAGAGACGCTATGGATGTGGATGGTGATGCCAAAACATACTATAGGTTTTCAACCTGGGTATACGGTTTAAGAGGAGAATTTGAGAAAGCCCTGGAATGTGCAGAAATGTGTTATGCCATCGATTCAACGGACACCTCCTTCCATGATAATCTGGGATGGACTTATTTAAGATTGGGCAGGAAAGAGGAATCTCTTCGATTCTATCAAAGCTGGTTTGAAGGAGCAAGCAAGACAAAACAACGTGAATTTAATATAACCTTGTTCCGAATGGCCCTGGCTTACTGGGAAAATGGATTATTCGAAGAAGCAGAAGACTTTTTTGATCAGCAAATACGGTACAACCAGATAGAGAACGAATTAGGCAGGTTGCACGATCAGTTGCTGTATAATTATCATGACCTGGCAGCCATCCAGGCCTTCCGGGGAGAAAAAGAAAAGGCCCTGGAGAATCTTAAAATATTTACAGCAAAGCAAAGCATGCCCTATTATGTTCCGGCATATATAGAAGTTGAACCATTTTGGGACAAGGTGAGAGATGATCCCGAATTCCAGGCGGTTTTTCAGGAAATAGATGCCAAATACCAGGCCGAGCATGAAAGGGTCAGGCGGTGGCTGGAGGAGAATGAAATGTTGTGATCAGGTGTAC
>CBDTYO010000098.1:0-11324 GCA_965364615.1 uncultured Bacteroidia bacterium | reverse complement strand
AACAACCAGCAGGATCGTGATCGGCAGGCTGGCGCAATCGGGAGAAACCGGTTTCTCTGAGGATTTTACCGGATTTCATTATGTACCCTATCCAATGCCAGAGGGAGGTGAGATCCGCTTTCATGCCTTTGTGGACCTTTCTTCCATAGAGCTTTTTGTGGACCAGGGCAGGGCAGTGATGACCGAATTGGTCTTTCCAGATTCGGGTTTTCAACGCATTTTGCTCTACAATCAGGAACATGTCCATCTGAAAGAAGGAAGCATTTATCGCCTGAAAAGTATCTGGTAGCGCTACCGGAAGGCAGAAATGATCCGGACAGATTTCCTTTGTTGATAACTCCCATGGGATTGTTGAATCTTTGGCCTGCCGGGGCGCCGTTTCACGCCCTTGCACATTAGGATAGATGTCTAAAAACATAGAACTTTATCCAAGAATTCCTGCCTAGCGGATAGGGGTTTGGCGCAGTTATTGCGTCTTTAATATGAAGGATTTAGGCTTCAGGACCATTTTTTAACAAAAAATTCACCTTGCCGAAGCATCCTATAGAGAAAAATGTAGTCTTTTTAATACAGAACATGCAGAACACAGTACCCAAAGTGAACACACAGTACACCCTCATATTAGGCGCGGAAGGCGAACTTGGCAGGGCCCTGGCCCGGGAAATAGCCCGGAAAAGATGCAACCTGATCCTAGTTTCCACCACCTCCATAGACCTTCAAAGATTTGCCATTGGCTTGCAGCTGAAGGAAGAGGTGCAGGTCGAAGCGGTAAAACTGGACCTGGGAGATCAGGAGGCCATGGAGGCTTTCGCCGAAAAGATCAAAGACCAATATGAGATCCGGGCATTGATCAACAACATTACCTGTGACTGGTCGGTGTCCCAGAACCGCTGTGTTTCAGAACTGGCCAAAGATGATTTTCTGACCCGGTTCCGGGGAGCGGTGATGATCACCCGGAGCCTGCTTCCCCAGATGAGCAAGTTGCCTGCTTCCTACATCCAGCATTTCATTCCCTTCCCCTTTAAAAAGGAGCAGTTCAATACCCAGCTTCAGCACTCGGTGAGCAGAATGTATGCTTTTACCAAGGAGCTGGACGAGGAACTGAAAGATTCAGGGTTATCTGTTAGCATGGTTCACCCTGCCCCCATAAAAAACATCATGGCCAAGGTGGAACTCACCGGAAGGATCTTCGAAGAGGAGCTTCTGACCCTGCTGCCCTCCATCATTGCCAGGAAAGCGGTAAAGGGCATGCTTCGCGGCGACCGCCTGATCATCCCTGGTTTCTGGAACAAGGTGCAGTTCTTCCTGAACCGCCATGCCACCGATTGGTTCCGGGACAGCGAGAAAGGCATGGGATCCTCCCTGCAGCCGTCCATGTAGATCTTGCCTGTTTTAGCGATGTTCAGCCCAGGATCGCAGTGTACAAATCCCCATGTGGCATGCTTTTCCCTGTGCCTCTTATTCGTACCTGAGTGACATGCCCGGATTCTGCCGGCTGGCCCTGATGGCATGAAAGCTTACCGTGGCCAGCGCAATGATGAAGGCCAGTACTCCCGCCACCACAAACACCCAATAGGGAATATCGATGCGGTAGGCAAAGCTTTCCAGCCACTTTTTCATGGCCCACCACGTAAGCGGCCAGGCAATGAAATTGGCCAGCAGGACCCATTTGGTGAAGTCGATGGATAATATGGTCAGGATATTGCGGGTGGTGGCCCCGTTGGTCTTCCGGATCCCGATCTCCTTGGTGCGGCGTTCGGCCATGAAGGAGGCCAGCCCGAACAACCCCAGGCAGGAAATGAAAATGGCAATCATGGCAAAAATGTAGAGCAATGACCTGGTTTGTTTCTCATTCTGGTAGATGCCTTCATAATGCTCGTCCAGGAACTCATACTGGAAGGGAATGGCTTTCACCTGCTCGTTCCATGCCTTCTCCAGGATCCCGATCACTTTTTCAAGGTCCGAACCTGCGTACCTGACACTCACGTAATTGGGCTGAATCCAGGGCTGTACCTCCATGTGCATCAAAGCATGGGGTCTGATCTCCATGTGTTTGGATTCCCAGTGGTAATCCCTGACCACACCAATCACCTCCATGGGATTGTTGGGATCGCCCCAGAGATAGGTGGTCGTCCCGACAGGATCCTCCATTTCGAACACGGCCACAGCAGTTTCATTGAGGATGACCTTGTTTTGTTCGTCTCCGTAATCACTGGAGAAAAAACGCCCTTCGACCAGCTCCAGTCCCATGGTTTCCAGATAGGTTTCATTGGTCATGTTGGCATTGATACTGAATCCCTGGTCCTTCCCTTCCACCCCAAATCCCCAGTTGATGAGCTTGTCGCCCGGAACATTGAATGAGGTGGCTGCCTGGATGATCTCGGGTTGATTACGCAGCTGCTCGAGAAAGGTCTCTGTGTTTGCCAGGTAGGAAGCCTGATTGACCAGCAGAACCTGTTCCTTATTGAATCCCAGGGATTCGTTCATCACCTGGTCCATTTGCTTCTGAACCACCAGGGTGGCGGCGATGAGGAATATGGCCACCGAAAACTGAAAAAGCACCAGGATGTTCCGGAACCAGCTCCTGCTGAGCTTGACGCCTTTAAATCCGAGGGAATCAGTGGCCGAGAAATTGCTCATATACAGCGCCGGATAGCTTCCCGAGAGCAAGCCTACAAGGGTGGCCAGGGCCAGCAAGCCTGGAATGACCAGGAAGTTATCCAGGTAATGGATTTCTATATTCCTTCCGGTAAAGCTCTGAATGGGACCCATCAGCGATTCCACCAGGCCCATGGCAAGCACCATGGCCAGGATGCTGACGATGATCGCTTCTGAGAAAAACTGTTGCTGCAGCATTCCCTTGCTGGCGCCGTTGGTTTTCCGGACCCCGATTTCTCTCGCCCGGATGGACGAGCTTGCCGTGGTGAGATTCATGAAATTGATGCAGGCCACGATCAGTACCAGAAATGCCACGATGGAAAAGATCCTGATGTAGGAGAGGTTGCCGTTGGGCTCGAATTCCCCGTTCACATCCGAACCCAGGTGTATGTCGCGGATGTGCTGGAGGGAAAGCTTCCAGAAATTCTCTCCATCTTCAAATTCCCCGTAGTTTCCCTGGAACATGTACTTGTCCACGAATCCGGGCAGTTTGGATTCCAGCATTTCTGCAGAATTGCCCGGTTCCAGCCTCATGTAGGTGGCGTAGTTGTTGGCAAACCACTGCTGTCCATCCGCACTTTCCTGGTCTGTGAGCATAGAGATCAGCAGGTTAAAATGGAAATGGGATTGTGATGGGAAATCTTCAAACACTCCGCTTACGGTCAAGGGGATGGTATCAGAAATGTTGATCACTTTCCCATAGGCAGGTTCTTCCCCGAAGTATTTCCGGGCTGTACTCCGGTCAATAATGGCCTGGTTGGGCTCGTTCAGGTGCTTTCCCTGAGCACCCTCAATGAAATGAAGGGTGAAGATCTCCGTAAAGGTCGAATCCACAAAGGCTGCACGATCCTCATTATAGAGACGTTCATCAATGGTCACCGACCGGGCCCTGTCTGCTATCCTGGTAATGGCCCTGATTTCCGGGTATTCGTCATACATGGCTGCCGGCATGGGAGCCGGAGTCCCCAGCTGCCGTATGACCGTGCTCCCGATCTGGGCATCCACGGCCACCCTGTATATGTCATCATAGTGTTCATTGAACTTGTCGTAGTTGAGTTCATGGTTCACGTAGAGCATGATCAGTACAAAACATCCGATGCCAATGGCCAGGCCGCTGATATTTAACAGGGAGATCAGTATGTGCTTGCGGATGTGACGGAAAGTGACTTTGAAATAATGCTTTACCATGGGTTGCAATTTTTATTCATATCTGAGTGAAAGTGCTGGATTCATTCGGCTGGCCCTGAGGGCATGATAGCTGACAGTGATCAGGGCGATGACCAGGGCGCTAAATCCCGCAACCAGGTAGATCCAGGGCAGGATCTCTGTTCTATAGGCAAAATTTTCAAGCCATTTCCTCATGGCTAACCAGATGATCGGCCAGGCAATGACGTTGGCAAGCAGAACCCACTTGGTGAAATCCAGGGACAAGAGTCGTAGTATGGAAGAGGTTGTGGCGCCATTGATCTTACGGATCCCGACCTCCTTGGTCCGGCGTTCAGACATAAATGAAGCCAGTCCGAACAAACCCAGGCATGAGATGAAAATGGCTATCAGGGTGAAGATGCGCAGCAGAGACTGGGTCTGCTTCTCATTCTGGTAGATCCCTTCGTAATGTTTGTCCAGCATTTCGTACTCAAAGGGGATGGTGCCCACCCTTTCTTCCCAGTCGCTCTGCAACATTTGAATGATCTTCTGCCCGTTGTTCCCGGCAAAGCGCAAGCTCAGATAGTCGGGCCTTTTGTTCCTTGCAGCGAGGGGAATCAGGGCATGCGATCTGATTTTCATGTGTTTGGATTCCCAGTGATAGTCCCTGACCACCCCGATTACTTCCATGGGCCGGCTGCCGGCGTTATAATAGAGACGGGTTCCGATGGGATTGTCAAGCTCCAGCAGTTTCACGGTGGTTTCGTTGATAATGATCTTATCATGATTCGCTCCAAACTCCTTTGAAAAAAAACTCCCTTCGTCCATTTCCAATTTCATGGTTTCCAGATAAGTATCGCTTACAAAATTCACATTGAGCCCGAAGCCTGCTTCAGCCCCGTCCAGCTCAAAACCGGTGTTTATAAGCATATCCCCAGGCACATCGGTCGATAAGGCCACCTCGATCACTTCTGGGATCTGTCTCAACTCATCCAAATAGGCATCCAGGTGTTCCATATAATACGCATTGTGCACCAGGATCACCTGCTCCTTGTCAAATCCCAGAGACTCCTCCACAATCAGGTGGGTTTGCCTCTGTACCAGCAGGGTAGCTCCAATGAGAAATACGGTGACCGAGAACTGAAAAAGGACCAGGAGGTTCCGGAACCAGGATCTGGAGGGCCTGATCCCCTTATATCCCAGTGCATCGATGGCAGAAAATCTGCTCATATAGATGGCAGGATAACATCCCGATAACAAACCTACCAGCACAGCCAGGGCAAGCATGCCCGGGACCACCAGAAAGTGATCCAGGTAGGCTACCTGGATTTCTCTGCCTGTCAGGGCCTGATAAGGTCCCATCACCGATTCCGCCAGTACCATGGCCAGTATCATGGAAAGGAGACTAACTAGGATGGCTTCGAAAAAGAACTGTCGCTGCAATTTCTTCCGGCTTGCCCCATTGGTTTTCCTGACACCTACCTCCTTGGCCCTGACGGACGAGCTTGCGGTGGTCAGATTCATGAAATTCACGCAGGCCACCAAAAGCAATAAGAGGGCCACCCCTGTGAAGATGCGTATATAGCTCAGGTTGACATTGGGCTCAAACTCTCCGTGAAGGTCCGATCCAAGATGAATGTCCCTGATATGCTGCAGGGACAGTTTCCAGTAATTATCCGAATCGGCAATCTCAGCATAGCGGCCTTCAAACAAATACTTGTCGACAAAGGCAGGCAGTTTGGCCTCAAGCTGGTCTGCAGGAAAACCGGGTTCCAATCTTACATAGGTCTCGAAATTGTTGGCAAACCAGGCAGGATTGTTGTATTCCCCTTCCAGGGAAAGCAGGGAGAACAACACATTAAAATGAAAATGGGATTGCACCGGGAAGTCCTCATACACCCCGGTCACGGTCAGAGGAAGCGTATCCTGTATGTAAATGACTTTCCCGTAAGCCGGACCATCGCCGAAGTATTTCCTTGCAGTGGTGCGGTCTAAAAGCACCTGTCCGGGTTTATTGAGCACCCTGGAAGAAGAACCTTCCAGGAAGGTCATGGTAAAAATATCCGCAAAGCTCGAATCTACGGCTGCGGCCTTCTTTTCGTTAAACAGTAGGTCCCCTATCCGAATGGTCTGCTCCCAGTCAGCTATCCTGGCAACGGCTTTCACTTCAGGGTATTCATCATACATCGCCACAGGCATGGGTGCTGGTGTCCCTGTCTGTTGAATCGATGTGTTGGCAAACTGAGCATGTACTGCCATCCTGTAAATATCATCGAAGTGTTCATTGTACCTGTCGTAATTAAGTTCATGGTGCACATAGAGCATGATCAGGACAAAACAGGCAATTCCTATGGCCAGCCCGCAAATGTTCAGCATGGAGATCAGCAGGTGTTTTTTAAGCTGGCGGATGGTGATCCTGAAAAAATGCAGTATCATTGCATGGGGTTTTACTATTTCAAACAATAGCTATGCCATTGGCCATAATTATCTCATTATATGCTTATTAAAAATATAACCGGCGCAATAATATTCACAATAGTGCTCGCTTTTAATGCAGATCCCTGTTCGTTATCGTGGCAATTTGTACTTTAGCCATACATGCACTACATTCGTAAAGCGCCTGGAGACCTATGCCGCAGCCCAACATATTGATCATTGATGACGACCATGATGTGTTGTTGACCGCACGGATGTTCCTCGAACAGCTCGATTTCCAGGTCACGGTCCTGTCCGATCCCGGAAAAATCCTGCAACGGATTTCCCAAAAACATTATGATGTGATTCTGCTGGACATGAATTTTCAGCGGGGCAAGACCGAAGGAACCGAAGGGATCCGTTGGCTGGAGGCCATCCGCAAACAGGATCCCCGGTCTGTGGTCATCCTGATGACTGCCTTCGGGGATGTGGAGCTGGCGGTGAAGGGAATCCGCGCAGGAGCCTTTGATTTCATCCTGAAGCCCTGGCAGAATGCCAAGCTGCATGCCTCCGTTCTTTCAGCCTTAAAGCTCAAGCAGAGTCACCAGGAAAAGGAAAAGTTCATGAATGTGGCAAGAACCCTGGGCGAGGACGGGGACCTTCCGTTTCTGCAGATCCTGGGGAAATCGGATGTGATAGAAAAACTGAAAGAGAACATCCGGATCATTGCCCCCACCGATGCTTCTGTGCTGATCCTGGGAGAAAATGGCACCGGAAAAGAAATGGTGGCCAGAAGCATCCACAGGCTCTCCCAGCGGGAAGAAGGAATATTCATAGGCGTAGACATGGGTGCCATTCCCGAATCCCTCTTTGAGTCCGAGCTATTCGGTCATCAGAAAGGATCGTTTACCGGAGCCATACAGGACAAACCCGGCCGCTTCGAATTGGCCGAAGGGGGTACCCTGTTCCTCGATGAGATCGGGAATCTGCCCCTTACCATGCAAACCAAATTGTTGGCTGTACTGGAGCAAAGGACCATCTCCCGGATCGGGGCCAATGAAGACATCCCCATTGATATCCGTCTCATTTCCGCCACCAACCAGCCGGTGCACCAGATGGTGGATGAAGGCTCCTTTCGCCGCGACCTGCTCTACCGCCTGAACACCATCGAACTGGTCATTCCTCCCCTGAGAGACAGGGTGGAAGATATTCCCCTGCTGGCGAAACATTTTCTGGGCGAAGCCTGCCGGAAATACGGGAAACCGGGCCTGGAGATCAGCAAAAGAAGCATGAAGCAGCTTCAGCAATACCATTGGCCCGGCAATGTGCGGGAGCTCCAAAATACCCTGTCCCGAGGAGTCATCCTGAGCGAGGACAAGCAGGTCCGCTTCGATCAGCTGGGCTCCGGCATCGCCAGCTCCGCTGCCGGAAGCACCTTGAACATCGAGGAGAATGAAAAGTCCCTGGTACAAAAAGCCCTCATGACCAACCACGGAAATGTGACCCGGGCGGCTGCAGATTTGGGTATAGACAGAAATGCCCTCTACCGGAGAATGAAGAAATATGGCCTTTAACAAATACATGGTCCGGATCTCGGTCCGGCTGGCCCTGATCTTTCTGGCCATGCTGGCCCTGGCCCTGGTTATCGGAAAACAGGCCAGGCTCTTTACCGTCGTGGGCGTATCCCTGATCCTGTTCTTCCTGGTGGCCGAGTTATACAGGACCATTTCCCGCACCAACCAGATTGTGGAATCGCTGCTGGATTCCATTCGCTTCGGCGATTTCAATAAAACCATTCAAAACAGGGCTGCAGGACTGGGGTTTGAAAGCCTGGCCGATTCTGCCCAGGAAATTATCCGGGCCATTGCCTCAGCCAGGATCGAGAAAGAAACCCAGTATCAGTACCTGCAAACCATACTGGAACACATCCATACCGGGGTATTGACCCTGGACGAAAACCACGAGCCGGAGTTAATCAATCCCCTGGCCCTGAATATGCTGGGCCTCTACAATACCCGGAAACCGGCCTGGTCCGATCTGGAAAAGAAGGCCCCTGAATTCACCCGTGTGGTCACCTCCCTGGGCGTATCGGGAAGGGAAATGATCCGGCTTCGCAACACCCCCCCAGGAAAACAGCTCTTGGTGCTGGTGAATTCGGTAAAGATCGGGGGAACACCTGTGAAGATCATCACCTTCCAGGACATCGAGCCCGAGATTGAGCAGAAAGAAATGGAATCGTGGCAGACCATCAGCCGCATCATGGCCCATGAGATCATGAACAGCCTGACACCTCTTTCTTCCCTCACAGAAACCGGGATCATGCTGCTCGAAAAGGAAGGGAAGCCCATAGAGGTTTCTCAGCTGAGCCAGAAAACCGTCGAAAACCTGCACACCGCTTTAAAAACCATATCAGGCAGGAACCGGGCACTCGCAGAGTTTATTGGCAGTTACAGGCAATTATCCCGTTTGCCCCTGCCTGAGAAAAAAGAAGTGCTCGTGGCCGATGTGTTATCCGGCATCAGTGAATTGTATGCCATTCCCTGCAAAAACAAAGGGATCGCCTGTTCCATCGCCACCGGTCCTGGAAAGCTGAAAATATCGGCCGATGAAGCCCAGCTCAAGCAGGTGTTGATCAACATGGTGAAAAATGCCACCGAGGCCCTGGACAGAGTGGAGAATCCTGGCATAGACATTTCGGTCAAAAGGATCCTGCACCAGGTGTCCATTGAAATCCACAACAACGGTCCGTCCATCCCACCCGAGATCCTGGAGAAAATATTTGTGCCCTTCTATTCCACCAAGGCGGAAGGTTCCGGCATCGGATTGAGCCTTTCGCGACAGATCATTCGCAACCACGGCGGACACATCGGGGTGGAATCCAGGGAGGGGGAAGGGACCACTTTCAAGGTCTTGCTTCCGGTGGCAGAATAGGTTTGCGGATCCGACACATTCTTTGTAATTTATGTCCTCACTTAAACCTTGGCAAAATGAGCAACAATAACTTCGATTTCAACAAGTTCTTGAAAGATTCCCGGGAGACCCTGCTGAATCCCAAAGGATATTTTGATTCCATGCCCCTGACGGGGGGAATTGCCGAACCATTGATCAAAGCGGCCATCTATGGGGCGGTGGCTGGTCTCTTTGCCCTTGTATGGAGCCTGCTGGGGTGGTCGGCCATGGGCATGGGCGGCTTCATGGGGGGCGCCGTGGGGATCATGGCCCTGATCTGGTCGGTGGTGGGAGCCATCATCGGCGTCCTCATCGGGGGGGCCATTGTGCTCGCCATCTCTGCCATTTGCGGCGGCAACCAGGATTTTGAAGCCAACCTCAGGGTATCAGCTTCCCTGATGGTGGTCTATCCGGTTTCTGCCCTTTTTTCCTTCCTCTATGGGATCAGCTTTACCCTGGCGGGAGTGATAGGCCTGGTCATCAACCTCTACGCCATATACCTCCTCTACGAGGCGGTGATTCGCAGCCTGAAAGGGAAAGAGTCCTCCATGAGAATTGTTCTGATCGTATTGGCGATCATTGTCATGCTGTTTTTCTTTGCAGGACGAAGGGCCACCAGATCCATCCAGGACTACTCGGATATGTTCAACGAGGAGATGGTGGATTAACCCCTGCCTGGAAAGATTTTGATTGTATCGAGATAAGTACTCCCTCAGGACCGGGATACCTGGAATCCGCTGGGTGAAATGCTGAAGTCCACAAACCTGGCTTTGGAATTGGGAGGGCCCGATTCCAGGTCCTGCCTGGCCCGCAGGGCAGCTTCCTCCGATTTGGCAAACATCAGCAGATATCCCCCTCCCCCGGCACCCAGCAATTTATAGCCCAGGAGATAATCATCCACCCGGTGAATGATCTCCTGGATCACCGGTGGATTGGTGCCTTCATCGAGCCTTTGGTTCAGGTCCCAGCTGATGGCCACTTTTTCTGCCAGGCCCTGGTAGTCATTGGCCAGGATGACCTCAAAGGTCTCCCTTGCGTGCACTTTCATCTCATGGAAGATCTGCAAATGGGAGGATGAATTCAGGAACATGGCCTTGACAATTTCCCCCAGGATGTCCCGCGCTACCCGGGTCACTCCGGTATAATACAAGAGCATCATTTCCCGGGTTTCCCGCCTGGCAAAAAGTTGCTCGGGCAGCCATTTGATCGCAGGATTCTGTAAAATCCCAGGAGTAGTTTCCAGCAGCTTGACCCCATTGAAAATCCCTCCGTACTGGTCCTGCCAGCCACCCCCGGTGGTAAGCATCTGTTCCAGGATCAGGGTGCGGTAGGAAAGCTCATGCTTATCCCAGTGCAATCCGCAAAAATCGCTGAGGGTCCCCAGGACCGTGGCCGCCAGGTTGGAACTGGTTCCCAGTCCGGACCCCTTGGGGATGGCAGCCAGCAGGGATATTTCAATGCCCCCTCCAAAATCTCTTAATTGTGAAGCCAGGTCCGCATAGGTCTTCTCTGAGAAACGGGGCCCGAAACCTGCCAGCACCAGGGCGGCTTTGGGAATGGAGAATCCCCCTCCGGGCTGGTCATAATCGTGCAGCTGCCCGTAGTTTTCAATCTCCAGCTTCTCTCCCAGGTCGATGGACCTCAGCACGATCTTCAATTCCTCCAAAGGCCGGACATATACCTGCAGGGGAAGCTGTCCGTTCAGCTCCACGGAGAGGTTGACCACCTTGCCTCCCTCCATGATGCAATAGGGCGGGGTATCGGTCCATCCTCCCGCCAGATCGAGACGAACCGGGCTCCGGCCCCACAGGATCTGGTCCTCCAGCAGGGTCCTGTGCGGGGTAACAGGATGGGATTTCAGGGTGTGGATCATCTCCTCCCTCAAAATCCCGAAAGCCTCTTGTTCAAAACCGGCTGCCTGCACCCGGTTCCCATATACCCTGGCCCGAAACATGGCATCGTTGATCCTCTTGATCACCGGTTCTGCGTGGGAAAGTTCAGCAGGCAGTTCCAGTCCCGACTCCCTGAAATCGACCGCGGTTCGTTCCAGGTCCAGGAAATAAAAAATGCTTTTCCGATGGTTGGCCGCCAGTTTGGGCAGGGTCAGGTTCTTTAGATTTCGCCGTTGCTGTTAGGTGAATTGCAGGCGGGCCTGT
>CBDTYO010000097.1:0-11334 GCA_965364615.1 uncultured Bacteroidia bacterium | reverse complement strand
AGACCGGTGGAATTGACCCCGAAACCGGCATCGCACCGCTCCTTGGCGGCCCGGAAGGCCACATCGCGCGGTACCAGGTTGCCGAAGGCCGGATACCTTCTTTCCAGGTAGTAATCCCTGTCCTCTTCGGGAATGTCCACGCCCCTGAGGGTGCCCTTTTGCAGCGCTTCAGCATCCTCTTTTTTCTTGGGCACCCAGATGCGGCCGTCGTTCCTCAGGCTTTCACTCATCAGGGTGAGTTTGCTCTGGTATTCGCCGTGGACGGGGATGCAGGTGGGGTGGATCTGCACAAAGCAGGGATTTCCAAAAAATGCCCCTTTCTTATAGCACTGCCAGGCAGCACTGGCATTGGCTCCCATGGCCATGGTGGAAAGGAAAAACACATTTCCATATCCGCCTGTGGCCAATACCACAGCGTGCGCACTAAAACGTTCGAGCTTCCCCGTGATTACATCCCGGCCAATGATGCCACGGGCTTTCCCGTCCACCATCACCAGGTTGTACATTTCCATCCTGGGATACATCTCGATGTTTCCTTTTTTCACCTGTCTGGCCTGGGCCTGGTAGGCTCCCAGGAGCAGCTGCTGACCGGTTTGTCCGCGTGCATAGAAAGTCCGCGAAACAAGCGCCCCTCCAAAAGAGCGGTTGTCAAGGGTGCCTCCATATTCCCGGGCAAAAGGCACGCCCTGTGCCACACATTGATCAATGATCTCATTGCTCACTTCGGCCAGCCGGTAAACATTGGCTTCCCGGGAACGGTAATCGCCCCCCTTGATCGTATCGTAGAAAAGCCTGTAAATGCTGTCGCCATCGTTCTGGTAGTTCTTGGCGGCGTTGATGCCCCCCTGTGCAGCAATGGAGTGTGCACGCCTGGGGCTGTCCTGGTAACAGAAGGATTTTACCTTGAATCCCATTTCAGCCAGGGAGGCTGCTGCAGAAGCACCTGCCAGACCGGTACCGACCACGATCACATCCAGTTTTCGTTTGTTCGCCGGGTTCACCAGGTTCTGGTTCGATTTATAATTAGACCATTTTTCTGCTAAGGGTCCTTCGGGTATCCTGGAATTAAGCTTGACCATATTGGGTAATTGTTGATTTTATAGGAAGTAGATATAAACTGGGATAAAGGAGAAGCCACCCACTATGATGCTGGCGTATACGATGGCCAGGAACTGGACCGCCGGGGTGTATTTCTTGTGATCCATTCCCAGTGTTTTAAAGGCCGACTGAAAACCGTGCACCAGGTGGAATCCCAGGAACACGAAGGCGGCGATATAGAAAATCACAAAGGGCAGCACCTTGAACTTGTCGATCACCTCAGTGGCGAAATCGTGGTAGGCCACTCCATCCACTATTACTTCGGAGGCATGACCAAACTTGGCTTTTATGTAGAAATCCATGAAGTGGATCACCAGGAAAACCAGGGTGATCATGGCCGTATGGATCATGAATTTTGAAAAGAAAGAGGTATTGGAGTAGTTGGCCTTGTTATACCTTTTGGGCCTGGCAATCCAGTTCTGTATTTGCAGAATCAGTGCATAGATAATATGCAACAGGAAGCCGCCGAACAGGGCGATCTCGAAGATCTTGATCAGGATGTTGTTGCTCATGAAGTGAGCGGCTTTGTTGAACACCATGGGGTCATCGAAGATGACAATCAAAAGATTGACACCCAGGTGGACCAGCAGGAATAAAATCAGAAAAATCCCTGCCAGGGACATCAAAAGTTTCTTTCCGATGGAAGAAGTGAAAATGCTGGACATATGATTACAATTAAAATAAGTTACTTAAATTGCATTTGGGTCAAAACAAATATAAGGTTTTCTGATTCCTTCTAACCTGGTTCATTTTCTACAACAGGTTAACAAAACGCTATTTAGAAGCTTTCAATTTATGAAGCCCGGTCCCGTCCCGTCATCCCTTTTCATTCGAAACAGATCCAAGCTTGCCGCATTGATGAATCCGGGCTCTGCGGCACTGATCCGGTCAGGTGAAGCCAGGATCAGGAGCGGAGATCAGCATTATCCCTATCGCCAGCTTTCCAATTTTTTCTACCTCACTGGGATCAACCAGCAGGACAACCTTTTTGTGTTTTTTCCGGATCATCCCGACCCGGATCTCAGGGAGATCCTTTTTATCAGCAAGCCCACTCCCAAATCAGAACTATGGACCGGTCCCTTGCCCGGGCCTGAGGAGGTTCAAAGGCTTTCCGGGATCGCCCGGGTCCAGTGGCTGGGCGAAGTGGATGAGATACTGGCTTTGCTCCTTAAGGACGTCACCATGGTCTATTGTGATCAGGACCTGGCTGCGCTGATCTCACAGGCCCGGTTTAAGGAGGTGGCAGGGGTGGAAAGGATGCCCCTGGCCCCCCTGGTGGATAAGCTCAGGATGGTCAAGGAAGCCGAAGAGATCGATCAGATCCGAAAAGCCATATCCATCACCCGTATGGCTTTTTTGGAGTTACTGGACAAGGCCCGGCCAGGGGTGTGGGAGTACCAGCTGGAAGCCGAGATCATCGGCAGCTTTCTAAGGAACGGGGCTGCCGGACACGCCTTTGATCCCATCGTGGCCAGCGGCAAAAATGCCCTGATCCTGCACTATGTAAGGAACAGCAGTCAGTGCGTCGACGGGTCTTTGCTCCTGCTGGATTTTGGCGCCGAAGTGAACAACTATGCAGCCGATTGTTCCCGTACGATTCCTGTGAACGGCCGTTTTTCCAAAAGGCAGAGAGAAGTATACGAGGCAGTGCTCCGGGTGTTCCGGCAGGCCAGGGACCTGATGGTGCCAGGCACAGTGCTCGCCGAGTTTCACCAGCAGGTGGGTACCCTGTGGGAAGAAGAACACATGGCACTCGGACTATACTCCAGGGAGGAACTGAAGGTACAGACCGGACAGGAGCCCCCCTGGAAGAACTATTACATGCATGGCACCTCCCACTCCCTGGGATTGGATGTGCATGATCCCTTTGACCGTTCCAGGCCTTTTGAAGCGGGGATGGTACTCACTTGTGAACCCGCCATATATATTGCGGAAGAAGAGACGGGTGTCCGGCTTGAAAACAATATACTGATCACCGCGAACGGTCCGGTCGATCTCATGGAAGAAATCCCCATGGAAGCGGATGAAATTGAAGAAATGATGAACAGGAAAAACTGAAGGAATGTTGAAACGAATGACTTACAAAGGCACCGAATGGGTCTGGTCGGATCGGGGAGAAGGTCCCTGCATGGTGCTGCTCCATGGATATCTCGAAAGCATGGAAATCTGGGAGGACTTTGCAGGGCGCATTCCCGGCAGTTACAGGTTGATCATCCCCGATCTTCCCGGTCATGGCCGCTCAGGAACCTGGGGAGACACCCATGGCATGGAAGATTTGGCAGGGGGGATCCGGGCCTTGATGGAGTCTGAAGGAATCCATAAAGTATTCCTGGTGGGACACTCCATGGGGGGCTATGTGGTGATGGCATTTGCGGATATGTTCCCCGAGAAACTACTGGGTTACTCCCTGATGCACTCCACCTGCTTTGCAGACAGTGACGAAAAAAAGGAGAATCGTGACCGGGAGATCAGCCTGGTGCTCTGTGGAAAGAAAAGACAGATCGTGCAGGTGAACATCCCCAAGGCATTCTCCGCAGGCAATGTAGACAGGATGAGGGAGGAAGTGGAAAAAGCCAGGGCCATTGCCCTTGGAAACAGTGACCAGGGAATCATAGCCCTGCTCAGGGGCATGAAATTGCGGCCCGACCGCAGCCATGTATTGAAAGATCCGGCCCTTCCCCTCTTGCTCATAGGAGGAATGAAGGATAACTATATTCCGGTGGAGGTTTTTGAAAGACTGGTGGGGCTTGCTCCTCACGCAAAGGTACTCCGCCTGGAGGAAAGCGGACATATGGGTTTTGTGGAAGAGGGGGGAAAAGTGCTGGAGGCTTTGCTGGAGATGATGGACCGGATTGCATAAAAAAACCTGCCAGCTGAAATCCGAAGGATCTGCGCCGGCAGGCCAGGTTGTATTCACTAACCCCAAACTTTACTCACCAACTAAAACGAGAACTACAACCTGTTTTTTTAAAGCTTTTTCTATTCAGTATTCAGAAGACTAACTGGATCTGCCAGGTCTTCCATAACCACGGCCATCATCCAGGTCATAACCCCGGTCGTAACCGCGGCCATAGCCCCGGTCATCACTCCGGTCGTAACCGCGGCCATAACCCCGGTCAAAACCCCGGTCATCGCGCCGTTCAAAACCCCGTTCATATCCCCTGCCATATCCATTTCCCGGGCCCTGTCCGCGCCCCAAGCGCCCTTGACCTCTGTGGGCAGCGTATCTTTGCCTTTGCTCCAGCTTCATGACCTGCTCATCGGTCAGCAGATCTTTAACGGCCAGCTGGTGCTTGATTTGCAGTTTGCGCATCTGATTCATCAGATCGGTTTGTTCATCGATGGATTTCTCGACTGCTTTCAGATCCACAGATTCCCCGGAAAGAAGGGTGCGCTCCTTCGCCCTGATCTCTGCCATTTTTGCCCTGAGGGGCTTCATGGTGTTGTAGTGTTCGGTGCGAAGCTGGGTGATTTGCTCGTTTTGGTCCTCGCTAAGATCCAGGTAAGACAGGCCCCAGTTGCCTTGGCGGTTCGGCTGGGCATTGATGGCTGCAGACATCAGGAGTGCCAGGAGGAAGACTCCGGCGGTTTTTATCAGGTTATTTTTCATGGTACATCAAAATTAAATGAGACAAATACATTGCATTTGCCTCTTGGATGTCCCGAATGATAAATGGTTTAATATGGGCTTGGGATCAGAGCTTGGAAATGGTGTCGATGGCCACCTGCAATGTGTTGTCAATTTTGGCGATGATCGGGTAGAAGCCGATGTTATCAATGACGTTTCTGCCAATATATGCCTTGAGGAATTTATTCAGGGGAACTTCGGAAGTCCGGATATCATCATACACAGGTGGCACGCCTTTCTCCCTGGCATATTCGATGAACTCAGGCAAAAGGTTCTGATCGTCCAGGTAGCCTTCAATCTCTTCCGGCGTGGTAAACTGCTCCAGGGTAGCCCTGTGTTTATCGGTATAGGAGAAGGCAAAACGATAAATCAGTCCCAGGCTCCTTACCCGGTTGTAATATTCCGAAAAGGCGGTGGTGTCTATGGGAACAAATACATCGGGCATGATCCCGCCCCCGCCATAGACGATCTTCCCTCCAGGGGTGACAAATTTCTGTGCATCATCAAATTTGATGCTGTCGCGGTGTTCCATTTCCCCCCGCCTGATCCGGTTGGCATAATCGTGGTAGTAGTCATCCTTTCCGTTTTCATAGGAACGCTGGATGCTTCGTCCCGTGGGAGTATAGTATCGTGCAACAGTAAGCCGGAGGGCCGAGCCATCTGAGAAACGCATTTCCTCCTGCACCAGGCCCTTCCCAAAGGACCTTCGTCCGATGACCAGTCCGCGGTCGTTATCCTGGATGGCGCCTGCAAGGATCTCACTGGCCGAGGCACTGGATTCATCGATCAAAACCACCACCTTATCCTCCTTCAGTATGCCTCGTGAGGTGGCATAGTCATTTTCCCTGGGCCGGGACTTGCCTTCCGTATAGACAATCAGCTGGCCTTCCTCCAGGAACTGATCCGCAATCATGGTGGCCGCCTCCATGATCCCTCCTCCATTGTTCCTGAGGTCGATGATCAGTTTATCCACGCCTTGTGTTTTCAGCTTTTCGACCGCCTGCATAAATTCCCTAAAAGTGGTCTGGGCGAACTGACTGATCTTGATGTATCCTACATTGTCTTCCACCTTGTAGGCAACATCCACACTATAGATGGGAATGTCGTCACGTGTAATCTCAAATTCCAGGGGTTTTTTCTCTCCCCTGCGGTAGATCGACACCTTGACCTGGGTATTTTTGGGTCCCTTCAGCATTTTCACAATGTCGTCGCTGGGCATGTTGACTCCAGCCACCAGTGAATCGTCCACCATGATGATCCTGTCACCTGCCATGATTCCCACCATTTCCGACGGACCGTTGGGGATGGTATTGATGATGGCGACCGTATCGTCGGTCATGTTAAACGAGACCCCGATGCCGCTGAAATTACCCACCAGGGGTTCGGAGAAACGCTGAAAATCTGTCGCAGGAATATAAATCGAATGGGGATCCAGTTTATCCACCAGGGCAGGCATCACGGATTCGTTCATGACTTCCAGGCTTACCGTATCCACATATTCGTTCATTATGTACTGCAAAGCCGAAGTGATTTTGTTGCTCCTAGGACTCAGTGTGAGACCGGAACCCAGGGTATTTCCCGGACGAATGGAGAATTTTTGTTTATTGACCTCATCGGTCACTATGCCGCGAATGCGTATTTCGGTAATCCAGTTTCCCACAAGGATCCCGATAATCAGGGTGATGCTGACAATTATCGGTAAAAAAACGATTACTCTTTCTCTCTTGGTCTTCATACTGCCTTCCCTTTCAATATCTCCCTAACTATATGATTCTTCTAATTCAGGTATGTGTATCAGCTCAACCTTAGCCCTTTCAAGGAGATCGAGTCCGTCTGTAATTCTATATTTCTCCTGGTATACCACCCGGATGATCCCTGACTGGATGATCAGTTTGGCACATTCCATACAAGGGGAGGTGGTAATATAGAGGGTGGATCCGTCACTGCTGTTATTGGATTTGGCCACTTTGGTAATGGCATTGGCCTCCGCATGCAGCACATAGGATTTGGTGTTGTCGTGCTCATCCTCGCACTCATTTTCAAAGCCGGAAGGGGTTCCGTTGTAACCGTCCGAGATGATCATCTTTTCTTTGACCAGGAGCGCGCCCACCTGCCTGCGGATGCAATAGGAGTTGGATGCCCAGATCCTGGCCATCTTCAAATAGCGCCTGTCAATGGCCAGCTGCTTCTCTCCTGTGCTAATGGTATGCTCTGACATCGTTTGAGGATTGTGCCCAGGGCCGGGATCGAACCGGCACGATATTGCTATCACTGGTGTTTGAGACCAGCGCGTCTACCAATTCCGCCACCTGGGCAATTAATGAAATACTTCTGTAAGAACTCTTTGTCACTCTTTATGAGCGACTTATTATACCTGGGTGGCGGAATTGGGCCCTCTCCGCAAGCTGGCCCCTGCCTCAAAACCTCCACCGGAGGTTTTTGTATTCGGCAGGTCCTGCCACCTGGGCAATTAATGAAATACTTCTGTAAGAACTTTTTGCCCCATCCAGAGCGCAGCGAAGTTAACGCTTTTCACCTAAATTGCCAAGCCTGCAGGGAACCGAGTCCGGGAGCTTCGCAAGGCCAATCTGCGGGTCTCATGTTCTTAAATATCTTTTATGAAACGAACCATTGCTAAATTTGTTGAGCGAAAACCATCTGAAAAACAAATATATCATGGAAAAGGAGTACAAAGAGAAGGTCATTTCTGTCTTGAATCGTCTGGGCATAAAAGAATTGAATCCGGGTGCCACTACGGGAACTGAGTGGATCCAAACCAAAGGGGATGTCACTTCATCCGTTTCTCCCATTGACGGAGAGACCATTGCCAAAGTGACCAATGCCACTTCAGAAGATTATGATCGGGTGATAGAAACTGCAGAAATAGCTTTCTCCTCCTGGAAATCTGTTCCTGCTCCCCAGCGGGGCGAGGTGGTCCGCCAGATCGGCCTTGCCTTGCGCGAATCCAAAGAGGATCTGGGATTTCTCGTGACCCTGGAAATGGGCAAGATCTACCAGGAGGGATTGGGTGAGGTCCAGGAGATGATCGATATCTGTGACTTCGCCGTGGGGCAGTCACGACAGCTCTATGGCTTCACCATGCAGAGTGAGCGTCCCAAGCATCGCATGTATGACCAGTATCATCCCCTGGGAATTGTGGGGTTGGTGACCGCATTTAATTTCCCGGTAGCTGTTTGGGCATGGAACTCTATGATTGCAGCCATCGCAGGCGATGTGGTGGTTTGGAAACCCAGTTCCAAGACTCCTTTAACCGCCATAGCCATCCAGAACATCATCAGCAAAGTGCTGAAAGATAATGGAGTACCTGAGGGTGTATTTAACCTGGTGGTGGCAAAGTCTTCTGTGATGGGTGATAATTTTGCGGCTGACAAAAGGATCCCGCTTTTCTCCGTGACCGGATCCACCAGGGTAGGTAAGCACATTTCAGGGATCGTGGGGGAACGCCTGGGCAATTCCATCATGGAACTGGGCGGGAACAATGCCCTCATCGTTTCGGAGCATGCCGACCTGGACCTGGCCATTCCGGCCATAGTATTCGGTGCTGTGGGTACTGCCGGCCAGCGTTGTACATCCACCCGGAGGGTGATCATACACGAAAAGGTATATGAGGAAGTGAAAGCCAGGCTGGTGAAGGCCTACGAACAGGTGAAATCCCGCATCGGTAATCCACTGGATGAAAGCATTCTGGTGGGTCCTTTGGTAGATACAGGGGCTACAGATCTTTTTACCGCAGCCATCCGGAAAGTGAAGCAGGAGGGAGGCAGGATCATCTTTGGAGGAGAGGTGCTCGAGGGCGAAGGCTATGGGACCGGTACCTATGTGGTGCCTGCCCTTGCAGAGGTGGAAAACCACTATGAGATCGTACAGGATGAAACCTTTGCACCTTTGCTGTACCTGATCCGCTACGGCAACATCGATGAGGCCATTGCCCTGAACAACGATGTTCCCCAGGGCCTTTCCTCGGCCATATTCACCCTGAATTTGCGGGAGGCAGAACAGTTCCTTTCCGGCGTGGGATCTGATTGCGGCATAGCCAATGTGAATATTGGAACTTCCGGGGCTGAGATAGGCGGCGCATTTGGGGGTGAGAAAGAGACTGGCGGTGGCCGCGAATCGGGATCCGATGCCTGGAAAGCATATATGCGCAGGCAAACCAATACCATCAACTACGGCACGGACCTGCCCCTGGCACAGGGCATCAAGTTTGACCTTTAGGTGCCTTTCAGGACCTGTGCGTCCTTTAAACTTGATTTCTAAACCTTCGACTTGGTTGTAATGGTGAGTGAATTCCTGGTTTTTGAGAACCAGTAGAATTCAGGGTGCTGTATTCTCAAATACTCAATGTAACAAAGATGTTACACCGGCTGGGTTTCATGAAGAAACCCACTTTGAGCATTGCAAAGAGAATTGCTGTAATCGATAGATAATCAGTTATATAACACTGATTCCTGGATTGCTGTAATCCCTGATGATTTGTGTGTCAGCCATATTTGTAACATTTCTGTTATATTCCCATATGGCGAAAATGGCATGCGATCACTCCTGCCTGAAACAGAGGCAAGCCCGCACAATGATTAGCCCGCACAATGATTAGCCCGCACAATGATTAGCCTAAACAAAGATTAACCTGAAAAATGATTGATGTGAAAATCACGGCAACGATAGTGGAGTTCCGGACAATCCGGTCAAACAGGATGGGGCACTGTCTTCACTCCCGGGAGCTTACATGGCCCTCGTGAGGATCTTGGATTGAACCAGGTTCCGGGCTGCTTTGGCGATTCCTTCTACATCGTAACCGCACTCCTTGTAGAGTTCCTCCTGGGTGCCATGGTCAACGAATCTGTCGGGAATGCCCAGGCGAATCACCTTGGCTTTGTAGCTATTGTCATTCATATATTCAATGACAGCGCTGCCCAGTCCTCCCACAACCGAGGCATCTTCCACAGTGATGACCTTCTTAAAGCGAGAGAAAACTGTTTTCAATAACTTGTTGTCCAGGGGTTTCAGGAAGCGCATATCGAAATGGGCCACGCTGATGTCTTCAAGCTCCAGCCGGTCGATGGCCTCGGCAGCCAGGTTTCCGATGGGCCCCAGGGTCAGGATGGCCAGGTCGTTTCCATCCCTTAATTGCTGCCCTATACCAATCTCTACCTCGCTGAAGGGTTGTTTCCAGTCCGCATTCACGCCCCTTCCCCTGGGATAGCGTATCACCATGGGACCCGAGGGTGACAGCTGGGCGGTATACATCATGTTCCTCATTTCGATCTCGTTCAGGGGAGAGGCGATGGTCATTCCAGGAATACACCTGAAAAATGCCAAATCATAGGCGCCATGATGGGTGGCCCCGTCCGATCCCACCAATCCGGCCCGGTCAAGGAAAAAGACCACGGGCAGATTCTGCAGGGCCACGTCGTGGATCACCTGGTCGTAGGCCCGTTGCATGAAGGAGGAATAGATGTTGCAAAAGGGAATCATGCCCGAAACAGCCAGTCCGGCCGAGAAAGTGACCGCATGCTGTTCTGCAATCCCCACGTCATAGGTCCGGTCCGGCATCTCATCCATCATGGTTTTCAGGGACGACCCGGTGGGCATGGCAGGCGTGATTCCAATGATTTTCTTATTGATCCTGGCCAGCTCCAGGATGGTGTCTCCGAATACATCCTGGTAAAGAGGCGCTTCAGGTTTGTCAGACACTTTCTTGAAGATCTCACCGGTATGCCGGTTGAATATGCCCGGAGAGTGGTAAGCGGTTTGATCCTCTTCAGCTTTGGCAAATCCTTTTCCCTTCTGGGTAATGACATGCAGGAGTTTGGGCCCGGGGATATCCTTCATATCTTTCAGTATTTCAGCCAGATGCAGCACATCGTGGCCATCTACCGGGCCGAAATAACGGAAATTCAGGGATTCGAAAAGGTTGCTCTGCTTGAGCACAATGGACTTGATGGCATTTTCAATCTTCTGGGCATAACTCCGTGCATGGGGAGCCACCTTGTTCATGTAGCCCAAAAGGTTCCACACATCGTTCTTGACCTTGTTGTAAGCTTTGGAGGTGGTGATGTCCAGGAGATAATCCTTCATGGCCCCCACACTGGGGTCAATGGAAATATTATTGTCGTTCAGGATGACCAGCAGGTTTTTATCAGCGTGTCCTGCATTGTTCAGGGCCTCATAGGCCATACCCCCACTGAGCGATCCATCGCCAATGACGGCCACCACCTGACGATCCGACTGGTTCCTGTATTCATTTCCTGCGGCCATTCCCAGGGCTGCTGAAATGGAAGTGGAGGAGTGTCCCACCCCGAAAGCATCATACGGGCTCTCCGATCGCTTGGGAAATCCGCTGATCCCCCCGTATTTCCGGTTGGTATGGAAAACCTCCCTGCGGCCGGTAAGAATTTTATGTCCGTAAGCCTGGTGCCCAACATCCCACACAATCTGGTCATAGGGGGCATTGTATACATGGTGGAGGGCCACAGTCAGTTCGACCACACCCAGGCTTGCTCCAAAGTGTCCGGGATTGGACGATACCACTTCAATGATGTACTGGCGCAATTCCGCACTAAGTTGACGCAACTGCTCAGGAGTCA
>CBDTYO010000096.1:0-11433 GCA_965364615.1 uncultured Bacteroidia bacterium | reverse complement strand
AAGGAATGGCCCATGGAAAAGCTGCCCGGGGGTATCCGTAGATAAGTGAAAAGTACCAGGATTTACCTGGCCTCCAGCAAGGCCACGTTTTCCACATGGTGGGTGTGGGGAAACATATCCACCGGCTGAATGCGCAGGACCTTGTAAGCCCTGGCAAGCAATTCCACATCCCTGGCCTGGGTAGCCGGGTTGCAGCTTACATAGACAATGCGCCGGGGGGCAATGCGCATGATCTGTTCCACCACTTTTGTATGCATGCCTGCCCTGGGCGGATCGGTGATGATCACTTCCGGTTTGCCATGCTCCCGGATGAAGGCGTCGGTGAACACCTCTTTCATGTCCCCCGCAAAAAAGCGTGTATTTTCAATCCCGTTCAGGGCTGAATTCACCCTGGCATCTTCGATGGATTCGGGCACCGATTCGATCCCTATGACCCGGCTGGCCCCGGAGGCCATGAAGTTGGCAATGGTTCCGGTCCCAGTATAGAGGTCGTAAAGTACCTCCCGGCCGGTGAGTCCGGCAAACTCCCGGGCAACCTGGTAAAGTTTCAGGGCCTGATAGGAATTGGTTTGGAAAAAGGATTTCGGTCCAATCTTAAATTTCAGATCTTCCAGCTTTTCGAAGATATGATCCCTGCCTGCATAGGCAATGATCTCCTGGTCATAGAGGGTTTCATTTTTCTTGGGGTTGATCACATACATCAGGCTGGTGAGGTCCGGAAATTGGGTTTTTACCGCTTCCAGCAAGCCATATACCTCAGGGACGTCGAACTGAACCGAGAGGATCACCATCACCTCTCCCAGGGTGGAGTTGCGTATGATCAGGTTTCGCAATAAGCCCTCGTTGGTCCGGTGGTCATAGAAGCTGAGCCCCATGTCAAGGGCCTTTTCCCTTAAAAAGTTGCGTACCTGATTGGTGGGTTCAGCCTGAAGGTAGCAGGTTTCCAGGTCCACTATCTTGTCGAAGCGCCCGGGCACATGCAGTCCCACTGCAAAGGTATGTTCGGGGGGAGTCTCGGATTTGGCTTCATGATCGAGCAGCCAGCGGCGGTTGGAGAAGGTGTACTCCAGCTTGTTCCTGTAATGGGTGGTGGGATCCGAGGCCAGGATGGGCAGGGTCTCGGGGATCTCGACCCCGGCGATGTGCCGGAAGGCATCCACCACCTGCTGTTCCTTATAGTGCAGTTGGCGATCGTAGGGAAGGTGTTGCCATTTGCAGCCTCCGCACACCCCGAAATGCTGGCAGAACGGTTCGGTCCGCTGGTCGGAATAGCGGTGGTATTTTACCACCCTTGCCTCCATGTACCTGCCCTTCTTCCTGAAAACCTGGAGATCGGTCACGTCACCAGGTATGGCATCTTTGACAAAGACCACCATGTTATCGACCCGCGCGAGGGATTTTCCTTCGGCGCCAATGTTTTCGATGGTCACTTCCTCCAGCAAGGGGAGGGGTTTCCTTTTCCGGCTCACAATATCTTGTATCAGGAGGGCAAAAGTAGGATTACTCCATCAATTCTGCAATGATCTCCTCCACATCTGCAGCAGCAGCCGACATGGTCTTCCTCACCACCTTTGACATGGGTTTGGCCATAAATCCCGAATTCATCCTGGAGATCCATACCGATCCGTCTTCTTTTTCATATACCGATATCCTGCAGGGCATCATGCTCGATACGATCTTCTCCTCATTGCGGCTCAGGATCTCGTAGGAGTAATCGGGGTGACAAAGTTCGAAGACCTTGACGTTTCGTACATCCTTTCCGAATTTCTTCAACGTGGCCTGCAGGTCATGCACATGGGGGATTTTCCATCCCTTGGCCTGCACCACGGCCTCCAGCTCGGCCACGGTGGTGTCGAAGTCTTTGCGGTACTTGTCTTCCTTGAACATCAGTGAGGGGGAGGCGAAGAAGGCCACAATCAAACCCACGAGGATGCCTGCGGCCAGTCCAATAATGATTCCTGTAATCATGCGTTTCATTTTAAAGTTCAGATTTGAGTTTGAATGAACTATTTATACAATTGAGTCGTTGATTTGTTCTATTTTTGCCGCGAATGATTTCCATAGACAATATAAGCATTCGATTTGGGGCGTTTGTGCTGTTTGACAGCATCAGTTTCCAGGTAAACCCGGGTGACCGCATCGCCCTGGTGGGCCGCAACGGGGCAGGAAAGACCACCATACTGAACCTGATTGCCGGCCTTCAGGAAGCCGATGAAGGCAGGGTGGTCAGGACCGCCGGGAACAGTATAGGCTACCTGCCCCAGCAAATGAAACACAACAAGGGGAAATCGCTCTACCGAGAGGCGCTCAATGCCTTTGCTTCGGTGATTGCCCTGAAAAAACGAATTGATGCCATTACAGCAGAGCTGGGGGAAAGAAGCGATTTTGAGTCCAGGGAATACCTGGCGCTGATCCAGGAGCTGAGCAACGCCAACGAACAGTTTGAGCTGGAAGGAGGGCACACCATCCATGGTTGGCGCATGCGCATCGAGCTGGCCAAGATCCTCCTGAGCAGGCCCGACTATATTTTGCTGGATGAGCCCACCAACCACCTGGATATTGAATCGATCCAATGGCTCGAGAATTTTCTGGGCAGCTACCCCGGAGGCATCCTGATTATTTCACACGACCGGGCCTTCATCGACAAGGTCACCAACCGGACCATTGAGCTATCGCTGGGAAAGATATACGACTACCGGGTTCCCTATTCTAAATACATGGAGCTCAAGGAGGAAAGGATCACCGTCCAGAATGCTTCCTATGAGAATCAGCAGAAGATGATCCAGGATACGGAACAGTTCATCAACCGCTTTCGCTACAAAGCCACCAAAGGCGTGCAGGTGCAATCGCGCATCAAGCAGCTGGAGAAGCTCGACCGCATTGAAGTGGAGAAGGAGGATGACAGGGGAATGACCCTGAAATTCCCTCCCGCCTTGCGGTCCGGTACCATTGTGGTAGAGGCCGTGAATCTGAAGAAAAGTTTCGGGGAACACAGGGTCCTTGATGGGGTAGACCTGGTCATAGAAAGGGGCGAAAAAGTGGCCTTTGTGGGCAAAAACGGGGAGGGAAAGACCACCCTGTCCCGGATCCTGGTGGGAGAATTGGAACACGAAGGCGGCCTGAAGATGGGCCACAATGTGGAGCTGGGATATTTTGCCCAGAACCAGGATGAGATCATGGACGGCAATCTCACGGTCCTGCAGACCGTCGACAGGGCTGCGGTGGGTGACATCCGCACCCGGATCCGCGACATCCTGGGGGCCTTTCTGTTCAGTGGCGAGGATGTGGAAAAGAAGGTAAAAGTGCTTTCGGGGGGTGAGCGTTCCAGGCTGGCGCTGGCCAGGATGCTCCTGCAACCTTTCAACCTCCTGATCCTGGATGAGCCCACCAATCACCTGGACATGCGCTCAAAAGATATTCTGAAAAATGCCTTGCTGGCCTTTGATGGTACACTTATTGTGGTGTCTCACGACAGGGAGTTCCTTGACGGTTTGGTGGACAAAGTGTTTGAATTCAGGGACCACAAGGTATATGAACACCTGGGAGGGATCTATGATTTCCTGCAACGGAGGAAACTCTCTTCCTTGCGGGAGATCGAACGCAAACAGCCGCCAGTTTCAAAGGAAGCCAGGACGGCGAAAGCAGGGAGAAAGCAGGACAAATCGCGCGTGGATCCCAAACTGCCTGCCGAAGGCCCTGAAAAACAAGAATACCAAGAAGCGCCAACCAACAAGAGGCAATATGCTGAAAAGAAGGAACAGGAGAAAAAGATCCGTAAGATTGCCAACAGGGTGAAGTCCCTGGAACATGAAATTGAACAGATCGAAGAGGAATTGTCCCGCATGGATGAAATGCTGATGAATCCCGATAACATCAGGGGGATGGAAGTATACGAGGAGTATGAGCAGCTCAAGAGAAAACATGATGAGGCACTGGCTTCCTGGGAGAAGCAAAACCTGTTGCTTGAAAAAGAGGAAGGAAGAAGAAAATAGTTAATTTTAAGCGCATGGGACGGAAGTTTGTTTGGTTTGTATTTTGTTGTGCAGTGGCAGGTATGATGTCTGCCTGCAAGTCCTCTGAAAAAGCGACCTCTGAGGACATTGCCGGTCGTATGGCCTCCTTGTATAATCCCAGCAGGCTTTCGCTGCATCCCGATTTTTCCATCTACCATGAAAACAACAATTACTCGGTGCTTTACATCAGGGCCTATCCTACCGAGTTAAGATTCAACGAGGCCAATGAGCAGGCAGAATACCGGGCCCTTCTCCGCTTAAAGTATGAATTGGTGCGCCTGGATGAAAACGGGCAGGAAGACGTTCTGGTCGATTCGGCCTCGGTGGTTTATAAATTGCTGCGGCGGGATGAACAGAGTTCTGCTTTTTTTGCCTCGCTCACCATCCCGGTAAGGCAGGGTCAGCGCTACCTGCTTAGTCTGGAGACCAGGGACCTGAACAGGGGGAGCCTGGGCCAGGAATATCTCTACGTGGACAAACGGAATGCTTACAGTGCCCAGAATTTCAAGGTGATTTCCATGTATTCGGGTTATCCCAAATTTATGCGTTTCTTCCTTCCGGGGGAACGCTTCAACGTCAGGTACCGTGACCGGTCAGTCGACTCCATTTATGTGAAGTATTTCAACATCGATAGTGAACTGCCCCGGCCCCCCATCACAGCTACTTCGGACTATACGATGAGCTATACCCCCGACACCAGTTTTATCTTTCCCCTGGTCGATACAGCCAGTTACAACCTCAGGAGGGAGGGAATGTATCAGATACAGATAGATCCTGAACGGGATGAGGGACTTGCGCTGCTGAATTTCGGCGGTTCTTTCCCCGAAGTCAGAACCCCTGATGAACTGATGGAACCCCTGTTCTACCTGACAACCCTGGCAGAATACAGGGATCTGAGGAGGAAACCCAACCGTAAGCTGGCGGTGGATGACTTCTGGTTAAAAACAGGCAACAACATGGAGAAATCCAGGGAGTTGCTACGAATCTACTACAACCGCGTGGTCTATTCGAACCTGTATTTCACCTCCAACAAGGAAGGGTGGAAGACCGATCAGGGAATGATCTTCATCCTGTTCGGTCCCCCTAACCGGATCCAGATGACCGGTACGGGAGAGAACTGGTTCTACTTTGCCAGGAGAAAAAACAAAGCCGTTGAATTCAAATTCAACCGGGTGCACGATGCCTTCTCCATTCAAAACCTGGTGTGGGACCAAAGCACCGATTCGCGGGTATACTGGAATGAGGCAGTCAGATCCTGGAGAAACGGGAAAGTGTATTCAATGGGTTCCTGATGGCAAGAAGCGATCATTACATCTTTGGCATCCACGCGGTCCAGGAGGCATTGGACGCAGGAAAGGATCTGGACAAGGTACTGGTGAAAAGGGGGGCTGGATCAGAATTGATGAAAAAGCTCCTGGGAACCCTGCGCGAAATGGAGATTCCGGTTCAGCAGGTTCCTATGGAAAAACTGAACAGGGTCACCGGAAAGAACCACCAGGGGGTCATTGCCTTCCTTTCGCAAATCCCTTATGTGGATATAACTTCTTTGCTTCCGACTGTGTTTGAATCGGGGGAGGACCCTTTGATCCTGATGCTTGACGGGATTTCAGATGTTCGCAACTTCGGAGCCATTGCCCGCAGTGCGGAATGTGCCGGAGCGCATGCCATGGTGATCCCTGCCTCGGGGAGCGCAGCCATCAATGCGGATGCCATCAAGACCTCCGCCGGGGCCCTGCACAGGATCCCCGTATGCCGTCACCGCGATCTGCATGCAGCAGCCAGGTTTTTACAAGAAAGCGGCTTGAGGCTGTTTGCAGCCACCGAGAAAGCAAGCGATTCACTATACCAGACAGATATGAGCGGCCCCCTCGGGATCATCATGGGGGGGGAAGAGCGGGGCGTTTCCCCTGAGTTGCTCAGGCATGCCGATGGCCTGGTATCCATACCCATGAAAGGCAGCATCGCCTCCCTGAATGTATCTGTGGCGGCAGGCATTATGCTGTTCGAAGCCCTTCGGCAACGTGGATAAAAGCTAGGAAAGGGGGAGCTGACGGTTGAAGCTCTCTTCCAGTGAAATAAAGGTTTCGGTGCGTGAAATCCCCTTGATGGCCTGTACCTTGTCCACCAGCAGGTGTTTCAGGTCCTCATTGTTCCTGGTAAATATCTTGATGAAGATGGAGTAGCCACCGGTGATGTAATGACACTGGGTGATTTCCGGTATATCTTTCAATTGTTCCACCACTTCGGGGTAAAGGCTGGCACTGTCCAGGAAGATCCCCACATAGGCACAGGTATCAAAACCAATCTTCTTTGGGCTGATGCTGAATTCAGATCCGGTAATGACCCCCATTTTTGTGAGTCTCTGGATCCTTTGATGAATGGCCGCCCCGCTGACCTTACATTCCCTGGCCACTTCCAGATAAGGAATCCTCGCATTTTTTGTGATCAGTGAAAGGATCTTGCGATCCAGCTCATCTAAGTGGTGTGTATCCTCCATCGCTCTGGACGTTGATGATTGGTTAAGAATGCCAAATGTAGTTACAATCTGAAAGAATTACACCATGTTTGATGTGATATTAAACATAAATGATTCTAAACACTTTCAAACTAATTTCTGAAAATCGCTGCCGGTGGGATTCTGGAACACACGGAGCCCGAATTCCGGGATGATGGCCAGGATATGGTCAAAAATATCTGCCTGAATGGCCTCATAATTGGCCCATGCCTGGTCTTTGCTGAACACATAGATCTCTATGGGGAGGCCCTTGTCGGAAGGTTGCAGGTGCCTTACCAGGAAGGTCATGTCCTGATGGATCTTCGGGTGTTGCTTCAGGTACTCCTCCAGGTATTTGCGAAAGGTTCCCAGGTTGGTCATCTTCCGTCCGTTGGTGACCTGGTCCTCTTCCAGCTTCAGGGACTTATTGAATTCGGATATTTCTTTTTCTTTCCGGTTGATATAATCCGTCAGCAGATAGTATTTTCTGAACTTCTCTACCTGTTCGGCATCCAGGAATCCCACGCTGTTCATATCAATGTTGATGGAGCGCTTGATCCTCCGGCCCCCCGATTCCTCCATCCCTTTCCAGTTATTGAAGGACTCCGACACCAGGGCATAGGTGGGAATGGTGGCGATGGTTTTGTCCCAGTTCTGAACCTTCACTGTGTTCAGGCTGATGTCGATCACATCGCCGTCCGCATTGTATTTGGGCATGGATATCCAGTCGCCCACATTCACCATTTTATTGGCGGATAGCTGGATACTGGCCACGAAACCAAGGATGGTATCCTTAAAGACCAATATGAGTACAGCGGCCATGGCGCCCAAGCCACCCAGAAGGAGACTGGGTGCCTTCCCGCTGAAAATGGAGATGATCATGATCACAGCTGCGGCGTAGAAGATGATCTTCACCACCTGCACATAGCCCTTGATGTTCCTGCCCTGGGAGATGGGCAGTTTATGATAGATCTCATGCAGGGCATTGATTACTGCGTCTATCACCAGCAGCACCACCAGTACCATGTAGGCCTGGGTGAAGTTGCCAAGGATTCTTACCAGATCCGGTGCATCAAAGATGTACTGAAGTGAAGCATACACGATCCAGGCCGGGGCCAGGTGGGCCAGGCGGTTAAATACCTTGCGTTCCACAAAAACATCGTCCCAGTCGTTTTTGGATCGCTGGGCCAGTTGTTTGATGGTGGTAATGATGATCCTTTTGACGATGAAATCGGCCAGGATGGCCAAGATGATCGTGATGACGATGATGGTGGCATTTTCAACCAATACCAACAGGCTCTCCGACATACCTGTTCCGGTTAGCAGGGCGTTATACCATTCAATCCAGCGTGCAATCATAGGGGAGTTTTTAAAATTCTTATGCGAAAATATCAATATTAAATCAGTAATACCTCTTATCTTGCAAGGATTCAAACCCATCAAAAGAAAAAAATATGAAATCCTTGGCTGCCATGCTGATTTGTTTCCTGTTAACGGCCGCACTTGCTGCGCAAGATGGCAGTGAAGACCCGGCTTTCGATGCCTGGTTCACCGATGGGGTAATGCGTATCGATGTGGTCTTTGCCGGTACAGCCGAGGAAACTTCCTATGCTTTTTCCGGGCTGAAAAAAGAGAATTTCTACAGCGGTCCCCGGGGCCGGTTGGTGGACCCCTTCGACTATGGCGACCACAAGTTTGTGGTAAAAGATGCGGCAACGGGTACACTGATCTTCAGTACGACCTATTGCACCCTGTACCGGGAATGGCAGACCACCTCCGAAGCCCGGAACCTCAGACGGGCCTATCCGCATGTACTCCGTTTTCCCTGGCCCCTGGCGGAAGTGAGCGTGGAGATCCATGACCGCATGCGATCGGGGGAGTTCCGGAAGAGCTGGTCCATGCAGGTCGATCCTGCTTCCCTCTTTGCAGATCCCGGGAATTCAATGGAATTTGAAACAGTCGATCTGGAGATCCATGGCGATCCGGCAGAAAAAGTGGATATATTGTTTCTGGCTGAAGGATACACCCAAGAGGAGATGGATAAGTTTTTGCAGGATGCCTTGCGTTCGGCTGATTACATTTTTTCAGAGGAACCTTTTCATAGTCACAGGGAGGAGTTCAACATCAGGGCGGTCCTTTCGGCCAGCCATGATACTGGCACGGATATCCCCGGGCAGGGGATCTGGAAGAACACGGTGCTTAATTCTTCCTTCTATACCTTTGGCATTGAGCGTTATATGACCACCATGGATTTTAAATCGGTCTGCGATGTGGCAGCCAACGCCCACTACGACCAGATATATATCCTGGTCAATACGGACAAGTACGGCGGGGGCGGCATTTACAACCATTACAGCATCTCTGCTGCTGACAATGAGGCCTCCCGGGCCGTGGTGATCCATGAATTCGGACATTCCTTCGGGGGACTGGCCGATGAGTATTTCAATTCCTCGGTGGCTTACAATGACTTTTTTCCCCTGGACGTGGAGCCCTGGAATCCCAACCTGACCACCCTGGTTGCCTTTGGGTCCAAGTGGAAAGACAGGGTGGGGAAGAAAACCCCCGTGCCCACCCCTGCCACGGAAGATTACGGGGAGCTGGTGGGAGTTTATGAAGGAGGAGGCTATGTCTCCAAGGGAGTGTACCGGCCCATGATCGATTGCAGGATGCATACCAACGATGCCGTGTTTTGCCCTGTCTGTTCCGCGGCCCTCAAAAAGATGATTGCTGCTTCGACCGATTAGAAGAACTTAATTTTTATATTTGTCGTTCAGCAATTTGCAACCCTCTTATAGTGAAAAGGCTATCGGACAAGGAAATATTAGCCGGGCTCAGAAAACGGGACAATCGTATTCTGCAATACATCTATAAGAACAGTTTCAATCCGGTAAAGCAACTGGTGCTCCACAATGCTGGTTCGGAAAGCGATGCAGAGGACATATTTCAGGAAGCCCTGATCGTCATCTTTCAAAAGCTGAGGGACGGACAGTCCTTCAGCCTGCAATCGGCATTCTCAACCTATCTGTACTCCATTGCCAGGTTGCTCTGGTTAAAACATTTGCGTGAGATTAAAAAGATTGAGATCGATCCTTTAAACAGGGACATGGAGGAACGCATTGAATTTGAGGAACCCTTGCCGGTTCAGGACAAGGACCTTCGGATGGCCATCTATCAGCGAACGCTGATGAAGATCCCTGAAGATTGCCAGAAAATACTCCAGCTTACAGGCCAGGACCTGAGCTCTTCAGAAATTGCCGAGCAACTGGGATTCAGGAGCGAGGGTTATGTCCGGAAACGCCGCCATTTCTGCAAGGAATACCTGGTCAGCAAGATCAAGGAAGATGCAGATTACCAGGCCATGATGATGGATTAAACTACTGCAACAAGCAAAACATAAAAGAAGGCTGAACCCTCCAGGGAACAGCCTTTTTCAAATTAATCCCCAGGGACGGGTGCTATTTAAGTACCGCTTTCCAGACTTTGTCTTCAGGGATTTTTTTGGTACAGAAAAACCAGTCGACACATTCCACTCCTTCTTCTTTGCCTTCCATGCGATCGGCTGCAGTTCCGCAGGAGCCTGCCGGGGGAACGATCACATCGTCGCCCGGACGCCAGTCGGCCGGTGTGGCGCATTCAAAGGCATCCGCGGTCTGCATGGCCACCAGGACCCTGTATAGCTCATCAAAATTGCGTCCCAGGCTCAAAGGATAATAGATAATGGCACGAATGATCCCTTTGGGATCTACAAAAAATACGGCCCTGACTGCCTTGGTGCTATCTTCATTGGGTTGGATCATGCCATACAGCTTGGCTACATCCATGGTGATATCCTCGATGAGGGGGAACTTCACTTCCACATCTTTCATTCCCTTGAATTCCATTTTCTCCTGAATCCTTCTGAGCCAGGCGATGTGGCTGTAAAGACCATCCACGGAAAGTCCCACCAGCTCACAGTTGGCTTTCCTGAATTTCTCCTCCAGCGTGGCAAAAGTCATGAATTCCGTGGTGCACACCGGCGTGAAGTCGGCCGGATGACTGAACAGGATGCTCCATTTCCCTTTATAATCTGAGGGATAGTTGATGTCTCCCTGGGTGGTTTTGGCCTTAAATTCGGGTGCAGGGTCACCGATGCGTGGCATCGATACTACTTTTTCTTGTTCTTCCATTGTAAACTTGATTTTAGAAATGAATAATTGATGGTTTATTTGTGTGAATTAAAGTTACCATTGACCTGGAGGATGATATCCCTGATTTCAAATCCGGGGATCCTTTTTCTCCTGAAGTATTCCTTCAGGGTATGATCCAGTTCCTCATCGAAATAATCTTCTATACGTTCTGATTCTGCGCAATACAGGTGATGATGCTTCTCTGTGATACCATCGTAACGCATGGCATCTTTGTCGGTCTTGACCCTTCTGATCAGTTTGTTCTCCACCAGCACATCCAGGATATTGTAAACTGTTCCGGTGGCTATACCCGGATGGGCCGACCGTATGTGGTCGATGATGTTATCTGCGGTGGGATGGTTGCCCAGGTCATAGACTGCTTCCAGGATGGCCAGCCGTTGCGGAGTCACCTTCAGTCCGGCATCCTTCAGCTTTTGGCAGTTCTCTTCGGAGGTGGAAGCCATGTAGAATTATTACTAAATAAGAAATGTTCCTAAGTAGGGACAGCTAACCCTTAAATATGTTCTGAGAAAAAGGGAAAAAGTGCAGGTTTTTAAGGATGGATTACCTGACCGCGGCTTGCTGCACTTATCGGGGCTTGCTTCAATCGTCCTGCACGTCGACGGTGGATTGCCTTTCGCGGTTCACCGCAAGCCGGGTCACATCCGGTCTGGAGTAATGCCCTGCGACATCCAGGTTTTGCCGTTCTTCCAGGACCCGGTTGAAATCAACGATGCCGCTGAAAAGGCCTTCTTTCCCC
>CBDTYO010000095.1:0-11468 GCA_965364615.1 uncultured Bacteroidia bacterium | reverse complement strand
ACATCGAGGTGGTGTATGGCTTTTGTCCCATGATGTTCTTTGGGGACGGGATGCATAAATTCCATTTCTGGCTGCGGAATCGGTTCGGTAAAATCCCGGCAGAGTTCCAGCTTGGGCTCAACTGATCGTAGTTATTTTTTCCAGAAAAGGGGAGAGAAAAGCACCAGAACGGTAAAAAGCTCCAGCCTTCCCACCAGCATCAGAAAGGAGAGGAACCACTTGCCTGCCATGTGAATCTCCGAAAAATTCAGGGCAGGTCCCACATTGCCTATTCCCGGACCAATGTTTCCCAGGGTGGCAGCCACAGCTCCCACGGAGGTATTCAGATCATTGCCCAGCACCGACATGATGGCCATGGATATCATGGCAATGATCCCGTAAAATGCAATAAAAGCCAGTACGTTGGTGACCACCGATTCCTCCACAGCCATTTTATTGAGTCTTACCGGGATCACGGCATTGGGATGGATCATCCGCTTGAGCTCCTGGGTGGAATTCTTCAACATGATCACGATGCGCATGATCTTGGGCCCTCCGCCCGTGGAGCCTGCCGATCCTCCAAAGAACATAAGGATGAAAATGAGCACGACCAACCAGGGCGTCCATGCCATATAATCGGCCGTCACATACCCTGTGGTGGTGAGGATGGAAACCACCTGAAAGATGGAGTTCCTGAAAGCTGCCTCAAGTCCTCCGCCTGAAGTAAAAAACAGCCCCCCGGCCACCAGGAGCGTAAATCCGCCTATGAAACCCAGGTACCATTTGAACTCCTCGTTGGCCCAGATTTTTTTAAACTTGCCATGCATGGCAAGGTAAGAGAGCGTGAAATTGGTGCCTGCCAGAAACATAAAAAGGGTGATCACATAGTGAATGTAAGGGGAATTCCAGTGCGCAATGCTTGCCTGTTTGGTGGAATACCCTCCTGTGGCCATGGTGGTCAGGGAATGACAAATGGCATCAAACAGCTTCATCTCCCCGGCCCAGAGGAGCAGGGTTTCGCTCACAGTAAACACGAGGTAGATAAGCCATAGCCTGCTGGCCGTATCCTTAACATGTGGATGAAGCTTGTCCGGAGTCGGGCTGGGCACCTCTGCTGAGAACAGCTGCATTCCTCCTATTCCCAGAAAAGGCAGGAGCAAGAGGGTAAGCAGGATGATTCCCATTCCCCCCAGCCATTGGATCAGGCTTCTCCAGAACAATACCGCATGGGACAGCTCCTCGATGTTATTCAGGATGGAGGCACCCGTGGTGGTGAATCCCGAAATGGTCTCAAAGAAGGCATCGGTAAATCCTGGAATGGAGCCCGAAATCAGAAAGGGCAGGGTCCCGAAAATGGAAAACAGGATCCAGGCTCCCGTCACAATCACGTAACCATCCCTTCGATTCAGTTGAAGCGGAGCATTCCTTGCCGGCAGATAGGCTACCAAACCTACCGAGGCAGTAATGGCGCCTGAGATCAGAAAGCACCAGACATCCTTCTCCCTGAATATCAAAGCCATGGGAATGGCCAGCCACATGAAAAAACCTTCGGTGATCAGAATCAGGCCGAGGATGCGGGCGATGGTCTTTACATTGAGCATGGATCGATTCAGTTGAATAACTTGCCAATGGTGTGTATCACCCCTGGCAGGGCGAAGACCACCACACGGTCATAGGGCTTGATATTCGTATCGCCCCGGGCGATAAAGGCCTTCTTTCCCCGGATAACTCCGCCGATGATCGCTTCCCTGGGAAAGTCAATTTCAGCCAGGCAACCCCTGGTGGCAGGAGCGTCGGGCTTCACCATAAACTCCATCACCTCGGCCTCTGTCCCGGTCAGGCATTTAATGCTGCTCACTTCTTCCGTCATGGTGAACCTGAAAATCCGGCTGGCAGTGATCAGTTTCTTATTTACAATGGTATTCACCCCGATGTTTTCGGCCAGGTGAATGTAGTCCATGTTCTCCACCTCTGCGATGGTTCTTTTCACCCCCATTTGCTTGGCCAGAAGACAGGACAGGATATTGGTCTCGGCATTCCCGGTGACGGCAACGAATGCATCCATTTTTTCCAGCCCCTCCTGCCGAAGCAGTTCCATGTCGGTACCATCCCCGTTGATCACCAGCGTATTGCTCAATATATTGGAAAGCTGGTAGCTTCTTTGCCGGTCCTTTTCAATCAGCTTTACATAGTGCTGTTTTCCCAGGGAATCTGCTGTTTTCCTTCCAATGCGGCTCCCTCCCAGTATCATGATGTTTCTCACCTCAAACTGCTTTTTCCCAGAGTACTTATACAGGTGTTTCAGACCGGCCTTATTGCTCATCACATACACCAGATCCCCCAATTCGAAACGGTCATCCCCGGAAGGCACAATGGTCTGCCCATGCCTGGTTATGGCCACCGCCCTGTATTCCATATTGGCATCTGCGGGGGTAAGTTCGCGCAGGGTTTGGTGGATAATGGGCGCATCCTCATCCAGGCGGATCACGTACATATGCAATTTCCCGCCGGAGAACTCCACCACCTCTGTGCTGCCGGTCTCAGAAAGAAGACCTACGATCTCGCGGGCAGCAATTTTTTCCGGGTAGATCATGTAGTCCACCCCCAGGTTTTCAAAGATTTCCTTGTTGGCTGGCAGAAGGTATTCCTGGTTGTCAATTCTGGCTATGGTCTTTTTGGCTCCCAGCCGTTTGCTAAGAATGGCCGAATTTACATTGACATCCTCAGAATATGTGGCGCTGATGAACAGGTCCGCTTTGTGAATCCGGGCTTCCTTCAGGTGGGCTATTGAGTTTGCATTCCCCTCGATGGTCAGCACATCCAGGGCACTTCCGACTGATTTCAGCCGTTCAGGATCATTGTCAATGATCACCAGGTCGTGCTCTTCGTTGCTGAGCATTTTGGCCAGGTGTTTTCCCACCTCGCCTGCTCCGGCAATTACAATATGCATGGTGAATTAAAATCAACAGGCAAAATAAAGGATAATTGTCCAATTGAACGAACGCTTGCCTCTTTTTTTACCATCTTTTCATGTAGGCTCCCAGCCTGTCGGTGTCATAGACGGGAACCTGGAGGATCTGCATGTGTCTTTTGTACCAGGGGCGATTGGATCCGTCCAGGACCACATCGCTGGTCCATTCCCCGGGGAGTAATTCTGCGGAAACACCCCGTGGTTCGAAGGAAAGAAGAATGAAATCCGGAGCTTCCCATCCACTTGCTGCTGAATCAATTAGCGAGCGTAAATCATGTCTGCCAACGGGATTCCCCGAAATCACCCAGCCCTTCCTCCGATCATTCCCCACCATCCAAATGCCAGGCGTCAGCTGCAGGCAAGCAGAAACTGATCCCCAACTTGTGGGTGTATTGCCCATGGCATGTAGGCGGTTGTCATACCTGCGGCGGTTCCAGACTTCAGATCTGTATTTCTCTAAAAGGGCCGCTGAGCTACTGTCACTGGTCCAGCAGAAGTGGTCCAGTTGCCTGCCTTCCCTGAAGCTCACCATGCTGGCCCCTCTGAAATGACAAATGAGCATCCGTGAGCTGCCTTCCAGGGTCCATTGAGCGAAGGCTCCATGACACATCCAGGCAGTAAGCACCACGCAGAGCAAGTAGGGCGGAAGACCCGATCGCCCCTGCAGGCACAGCATCAGCAAGCCCATAAATAACATAATCAGGACCAGGCTTTCCTGGCTGAGGGAAATGTCCTCCAGCAATGCTCCCGGCAGGGCTGCCACAGCCTCCATGGTATGGTTCATCCCTCTGGCCAGGGCCATAAGCATTGCATTGAGGATATTTTCAAACAAACCCGCAATCATGAAGGGAACCGAGCAGGTAAACAGGGCGATCAAGAGGCTAAGCATGGGTACAGCAAGAATGCTTGTGACCACCGAGTAAAGGGGCAGTTGGTGGAAATAATAGATGACCAGGGGCGCAGTGAGCAGCTGGGCAGCCAGGCTCACTGCTGCAGCCTCCCATACCCATCTGATAAGGCGGTATTTCGGCTTGAAAAGTCGCCGGATGATGGGGTAGAAAGCCACAATTCCGAGCATGGCGGCGTAGGAAAGCTGAAATCCCGCTTCCTGCAGCCAGGAGGGCTTTATGATCAAAAGTATCAGGGCTGAAACAAAGATGGCATTAAGCACCTGGGTCCTTTGCCCCAGCATTCTTCCCATCGAAAAAAAGGAAAACATGGTTACTGATCTGCACACCGATGCTGAAAAGCCGGTCAGTGATGCATAGAACCAAAGCATCCCCACCACTGCCAGGGTCCTGTATACTTCAGTCCGCTCCTTTCTGACCATCCATCTTGTGAGGCTTTGCAGTACCCACCAGATCAATCCCACATGCAAACCTGAAACTGCCAGCAGGTGCATACCTCCCGCAGTTCCATAAGCCTGACGCATTTCTTGTGTCAGTGCCTGCCGGTCGCCCAGGCAGACTGCCCTCAGCAGGGCCACCTCCTCTTCCCGGCCCTGCCATTTGGACGAGATCAGGTGGCGCATATGGTCCGGTACGCCGGTGGCTCCGGAAGCCAGGATCTTCCCGGCTGCCGGATGCAGCTCCATGGAGCTGTCAGGATAGAAACGATACCAGCATTGCTTTCTGTGCATGATCGCCTCAAAATCGGGGCTCCCCGGATTCCCGCTGTTCCGGATAGGGTACAGCTTGCCAGGCCATTGCCAGATCTCTCCTGCTGCAGGGAGCGATGAACCATATGCCGGATCCAGATATACCCGCAGGAGGGTCTCACAAAGGTACAAGCTATCAGGGGCATACAAACACCAGAGGGCCACCTCACAGGTGAAACTGCCCTCTCCGGCTGCAGAGGCCTCTTTCACCAAACCCCTGATAATTACCCGGTCATCCAGAGGCAATTGGGGATCGGTGGGCCGGCTGACCCATCCATGGGCCATGCCTGCTGCAAAGCAAAGCAGGAAGGTCCAGCAGCAAAAGAGCCGGGAAAGGAATCCCGACTGCTTTCGTATTCTCCAATGCAGACAAAGAAGCCCTGCCCAGCCCACAAGGCATGCCAGAGCTAATCCTGCAATATTGAAGGAAATGACTGACAGGCTTCCGCAAAGTGCTCCTGCAGCAAAAGGAATCAGTACCTTCACCACGGGAATTTTCCGCAGATCGAACATTTTTAGCTGGGAGGCCATTCATCTTTTCATGCCTTAAAAAGAAAAATATCGGTCTTTCTGCATTTTTTATTTGAACCTTTCCCGCAAGTTCATAGTTTTATATACCAGAAACAGTAAACTCATATTTAAAAGCAAATGGCTACACTTACAACAAAACACATGGGAGTCACCCTCAAGAATCCCTTGATCCTGGGTGCCTGCAATCTTTCCAACAACCTTGACAAACTGAAGGAGGCCGAAGAAGCCGGGGTATCAGCGGTGGTATATCGTTCCTTGTTCGAGGAACAAATCCAGCTGGAGGACAATGAATTGTCCAATCAACTCGAGGCTTATGACGATCGCAATGCTGAAATGATCAACCTCTTTCCGAAAATTGAACACGGAGGCCCCAAAGAACATATTTACAACGTCAGACAGGTGGTTGAAGCCCTTTCTGTGCCCGTATTCGCCAGCCTGAATGCAGTATACAAAGAGTCCTGGGTGGAATATGCCAAATTGCTTGAAGAAACCGGAGTGGCCGGACTGGAGCTAAACTTTTTTGCAGTACCCCGCGATTTTGACAAATCAGGCCATGAGGTGATCCAGCAACAGATTGAATTCCTGAAGACGGTAAAAGCTGCAGTTAAAATACCTGTAAGTGTGAAGCTGAGTCCTTTCTACACCAATGTCCTGAAAACCATCAAGGATCTGGATGCCGCCGGAGCCGATGCATTCATCCTCTTCAACCGGTTGTTTGAACCTGATATTGATGTGGAGGCTGAAAAACATGTTTCACCCTGGAACCTGAGTACCCACAGCGACCACCGGCTTTCCATACGTTACATTGGCCTTTGCTATGGAAATATCGGAGCCAGTCTGGCAGCCAATAACGGGATTTATGAAGGTATCGATGTGGTGAAAATGATCATGGCCGGTGCCAGTGCTGTTCAGGCAGTCAGCACCTTCTATCACAATGGTGTCAAGCACGCCAGTGAGATGCTGAAAGAAATCGAGGAATGGATGGATCGCAAAGGATATGAATCCCTCGAGGCTTTCCAGGGCAGGTTGAGCAGCAATGCCATCAACGATCCCTTTGTGTACAAGCGTGCGCAGTACATAGACATGCTGCTGAAATCGGAAGAGCACTTCACACCTTTTATTTAGTGTGATCCCTGATGGCTTGCATGTTGCTGGTGAGCTTCTTGCATAGCCTGAGAAACTCCGCCCTCTCTTTTGCACTGAAGTTGTGCAAGATCCTATGGACATAGGAATCATTGGACGCATTGATGCTGGTGCATACCTCCTGGCCTGAACCGGTGAGGTTCAGCAAGGCCAGTCGCCGGTTTTCCCGGGGAATTACCCGGTCCACCATCCTGATATTTACCAGGCCGTCCACCGTGCGGCTTACGGTGCTCTTATCGAGGGACAGGTTCCTGGCCAGGTCTGTGACAGAAATTTCACTGTTCTTTTCAATTTCCAGGAGGGTATGACACTGGGCCACACTGATCCCCTTGCAGCAGGAGGCATTGTTTTGAAGGCTGATTTCCCGGTCAAATTTCCGCAGGATCTCCCTGAACTGCTCAATGAATTCCTTTTTCATGGTTCCGTTTCGATGAAATTAGCTGCCCTGATCAACAACATGCTTCTCCTCCTCCGCAATCACAGGTAGGTTCCCCTCCCCTGATAAACCCAAAAATCACGGCCGAAGCGCATCCCACGCCTTGCTTCACTTTCAGGGCTCCTGTGACGCAATTCAGTGCACAGGCGCCGCACTCGATGCACTTATCCCTGTGTAAGACTTCGGCTTTTTTGCCATGCATGCTAAATACGTTGTGGGGACATACCTCAATGCATAACCGGCACCCGATGCATAGAGAAGCATCATACTCCAGGGTGACCACATTTCTCAGATATTTCTGTGTATCCATGCTATACAAATTTAGATACCATTACAAAGGATAATCCCACCAAGGCCAAAGCCATTTGTATGGGGATAAAGATCCGCATCTCTTTCCTGACCCCGCTCAAAGAAGTATAGGTGCTTGATCCGGTAAAATTCATGGTGAGGAAGGAGGATATGGCCCCGGATAAAAGGAACCATCCCAGGAGGGCCAGGCGGGACATCTCAGCCTGATTCAGAAGTACCACCAGGGCAAAGACCGCCCATCCGGCCACCAATCCTTTCCCTCCAAAATATCTGAAAGGCAGCAGGGGCAAAAGCAGGGGGGCCAGGAATGCACCACTGATGTAGGCTGCTACCAGATACATGGCGGCTTTGATTCCTTCCTTCCTCATAAGTTCCAGGGAAAATCCCTCCCTGTAAATTCCTGATAAAACCACAAGAAAGACAAGAACCCCCAGCAGGTACTTCAGGGAGTTAACCACTTCCACAGGTGCCACGATAAACCTGTCTTTGAGCGTGAACCGGACAGAACGGGCGGATTCATTCTTCTTGTATCCGGCTGCGATGTATGGCTGAATGTCAGCTGCGCGCACAGGACCAAACTTCACGGTGAAGCCGGTGGCCTCCTTTATTTTGTGGGCTGAGATCCCAGGGGCCCCCAGCTGGGGAAGGATCAGGCGCTTGTGCGATACATGAAGGGACAACCCGGACCCTTTCACCTGCCTGATCAGCTCGGCCGTGCCAAAAGTGCCCTTTCCGGCAGCACACCATACATTGATGCCATGGGTTTCCAGGCATCCATTCCCTCCAGGCTTCGCCTCAGCACATCAAAGCTGAGTTTATAATTGGCGGTCACAAAAACTTCGGATTCTTTGCCGGGACGACCCAGTCTGTAAAGTCCGGGCTTGACCCGGTAGCGGCTTCTGCCGATGGATAACCTGACACGCAGCGCACCCAGGTAATCTTTGGGGACCCAACGTGATTCAACGGCAGGGGGGCTGACAATGGATAAATTTGAGAAGTCCATGAGGGCGAAGGGATAAATCGTTGCAATATACAACTATTGTGTATTGAAACAAAAATTCGCAGCCGAAAAACAAGCTTTTCCTGTCCGGAACGTTTATTTTTTTGGATGGATGATCCGGTAGTCGCAATCGGCCCTGCCCTTGGAAATGGCTTTCAGGCGGGCGCTAAGCAATTTTCTCCGGATGGGGGTGACTTTGTCTGTAAACAGCTTTCCATCCAGGTGATCATATTCATGCTGAATCACCCTGGCCTGTATCCCCTCATATACTTCTTCTTTCAGGTCCCAGTGCTCATCGTAATATTCAATGCGCACATGGCTCGGGCGGACCACCTCCTCACGGATATTGGGAAGACTGAGGCAACCCTCCTCAAATGACCAGGGATCGCCCCATTCTTCAAGAATATAGGGGTTGATAAATACTTTCCTCCAATCCTTCAGTTCCGGTTCCTCCCTGTTCTCTGCCATGGGGGTGGTATCCACCACAAAGATCCTCAAGGATTTGCCCACCTGTGGAGCTGCCAGCCCCACACCATCGCTGGCATGCATGGTCTCAAACATATCCTCGATCAACTGATCGAGCCCTTCGAAATCCTCAGGAATCTCCGGTGCGACCTTCCTGAGCACCGGCATTCCATATACATATACTGGTAATACCATTGTTCTATACTCCTCGTTCTGTATCTACTAACGCCTGTCCCCCGAGATTGTTTTTGCATCCAGGTAGCTCTGCAGAATGATGGCCGCACTAACCTTGTCTAGATTCCCTTTGGCCCGTCGCTCCGATTTCTTCATTCCTCCCGTAACCAGGGCATCCATGGCCAATTTGGAAGTGAAACGCTCATCCACCCATTTTACAGGAATCCCGGTAAACCGCTTTTTGAATGCCTGTACAAAAAAGCGGATCTGCTTCATGGATTCAGACTCTGTATGATCCATTTGCCTGGGCTGTCCTACCACCAGCAGGTCCACAGGCTCCTTCTCAATATAGTCCTGCAAAAAATTCATCAACTCATGGCTAAGCACAGTCTCCAGCGGAGAAGCAAATCTCTGCCCGGGATCGGTCACAGCCACCCCGCTTCGCTTGCTCCCATAATCTATGGCCAGAATTCTTCCCACTGCTTTTTGCGGGCAAAGGTAAAAAAAACCGCCGGCTTTCGCCGGCGGTCCCAATCATATCATGGGTATCCTGTTTTGCACCCCCACTCTGGGGAGGGATATTTCCTGGCCGATGCCTACTTTTCTTTGCCCAGCAAAGAAAATCAGCGAGGCAGGGAATATCCCGACCCTCTAGGTGGTCGGGGCAAAATCCAGGCTGGCCATCCTCACATAGCTGTCGTAACGCCATTTGGCATTGGTCTGGGCAGCTTTGAACAATTCCGCTGCTTCCGCCGGGAAGGCCTTCTGCAGCGAGGTATAGCGAACCTCTGATTTCAGGAAATCCTGGAACTGATCCCACTTGGGCTCCTTGGAGTCCAGCAGGAAGGGATTCTTGCCTTCTTCTTCCAGCAAGGGGTTGTAACGGTAGAGGTGCCAGTATCCACTCTCCACTGCCAGTTTGGACTGGTTTTGACTTTTCCCCATGCCCGAACGAAGTCCATGGTTGATACAGGGAGAATAGGCAATGATGAGGGAAGGTCCGCGATAGGCTTCTGCTTCCCTGAGGGCCTTCAGGTACTGGGATTGACTGGCTCCCATGGAGACCTGAGCCACATATACATATCCGTAGGTCATGGCCATCATTCCCAGGTCCTTCTTGCGGATCTTCTTTCCTGAAGCTGCAAACTTGGCCACAGCACCCACCGGGGTGGCTTTGGAAGCCTGACCGCCCGTATTGGAATATACCTCTGTATCCATCACCAGAACATTCACGTCTTCGCCCGAGGCAAGTACATGATCCAATCCGCCATATCCGATGTCATAGGCCCAACCGTCGCCTCCGAAGATCCAGATAGACTTTTTCACCAGGTAATGCTTCAGGCACCTGATTTCTTCCGCCAGCGCATGCTTCTCGCCCTCCAGCACCTGGAGCAATTTGGCCGAAGCTGCTTTGGAGGCTTCTGAGTTCTCCATGGAGGCGATCCATTCCCCGAATGCCTCCCTGGTGGCTGGCTTCACCTCATCCATGGCCGCGATCATCTTGTTCTTGATGCGATCCCGGTTCTTGTTTACACCGGTGGCCATCCCAAATCCATACTCTGCGTTGTCCTCGAACAGCGAGTTGGCCCAGGCCGGACCGTGGCCATCCACATTGGCGCAATAGGGGGTGGAAGGAGCTGATCCGCCATAGATGGAAGAACAACCGGTGGCATTGGCCACCATCATCTGGTCGCCATACAGCTGGGTGATCAGCTTGATGTAGGGAGTCTCACCACAACCTGCACAAGCTCCAGAGAACTCGAACATGGGTTGGGCAAACTGACTGTTCTTTACAGTTTGTTTCTTATCCACCAGGCCATCCTTGTACGTGATCTCCCGGATCAGGTGATCCCACCTGGGAACCTCGTCCAGCTGAGTTTCCAGGGGTTTCATCTCCAGGGCTTTGACCTTGGAAGGACAAACATCGGCACAGTTTCCGCAACCGGTGCAGTCCAGCACACTGACCTGGATCTTGAAGTGCAAACCGGCAAAGGCCTTGCCAATGGCCTTGATGGTTTCGGTTCCTTCGGGAAGCGCCTTGGCCTCCTCCTCATCTATCAGGAAGGGGCGGATGCAGGCATGCGGACAAACATAGGCACACTGGTTGCACTGGATGCAGTTATCGGCCACCCATTCCGGCACATTAACGGCTATGCCCCTTTTCTCCCATTGGGAAGTGCCTGCTGGAAAGGTCCCGTCCTCACGTCCGGCAAAGGCACTTACAGGAAGATCATCTCCGGCCAGGTTGTTGATGGGTTCCACCACATTCTTCACAAAATCAGGCACGCCCACCCGGTGATCCTCTTTCGCTTCATCTTTCAGCTTGGCCCATTCCGGCTTGACTTGCACCTGGGTGACATTGGCGCCTTTCTCAATGGCGGCAAAGTTCATGTTGACCACCTCTTCGCCCTTACGGCCAAAGCTCTTGATGGTAAACTTGCGCATCTCCTCCACAGCCTGGTCATATGGAATGATATCGGCAATCTTAAAGAAGGCACTTTGCATGATGGTATTGGTGCGGTTGCCCAGACCAATCTCTGCGGCCAGCTTGGTGGCATTGATGATATAAAAATTAATCTTATGCTCGGCCATATACCGCTTCATGCGGTTGGGAAGGTGCATGAGGGTTTCCTCTTCGCTCCAGATAGAATTGAGCAGGAAAGTTCCTCCATCCTTCAGTCCCTTGAGCATGTCGTATTTTTCCAGATAGGAAGGAACCGAACATGCAACAAAATCAGGCGTTACCACCAGGTAAGGAGAACGAATGGGCTTGTCACCAAACCTGAGGTGGGAGGTGGTGATC
>CBDTYO010000094.1:0-11537 GCA_965364615.1 uncultured Bacteroidia bacterium | reverse complement strand
CATGCTGATATTGCCACCCATCACCTGGGCCAGGTTCTTGCTGATGAAAAAGTTATACAGGAAAAGCAAACCGGACAAAATGATGCCGTTGAGAAAGGAAACCATGAGTTCCTTCATAAGCTTCCTGTATGTGCTCTCCAGGCCCAGGCTATTGCTGGCAATGCCCTGAACGATGATGGCAGAAGATTGAATGCCCACATTCCCGGCCATGGCGGCTATCAGGGGAATGAAAAAAGCCATTTCCGGGTTGATCTTGATGTCCTCTTCAAACCTTCCAATCACAGCGGCCACCACAATTCCGCCCAGGAGGCCTATGATCAGCCAGGGAAGGCGCGCCCTGGAAAGCCTGGCGGGCGAGTCTGTGGTTTCCACATCGGCGGTAATACCGGAGGCGAGCTGGTAATCCTTTTCGGCTTCGTCCCTGATCACGTCTACCACATCATCTATGGTGATCCGTCCCATCAATCGTCCGATGGAATCGGTGACCGGGAGGACGATCAGGTCGTATTTTTCCATGATCTGCGCCACCTCCTCTGAAGGGGTATCGGTCTGGACAGATCGCACGTCTGCTTCATAGATTTCTTTGACCTGGGTGGAGGCACTGGCCAGCAACAAGGCTTTCAGGGAAAGGATACCCAGCAGAACATTCTCATCACTGACCACATAGATGTAGTAAATCTCATCCAGATCCTCTGCCTGTTTGCGCATCTCCCTGATGCACGTGGCTACACCCCAGTTCTCATTGACCCGGATCAGCTCCTTGGCCATCAGTCCGCCTGCTGTATCTTCATCGTAACTGAGCAGGTCAACGATATCTCCTGCCTGTTCCACATCGCCGATGTGAAGCAGAACCTCCTGCTTTTTATCTTCGGTCAGGTCACCAATGACATCGGCAGCATCGTCCGAATCCATGTGATGGATGAACTGGCTGGCAATCACATCCGAGGGTAAAGCCTCCAGGAACTTCTCCCGGTCATCCTCTTCCAGCTCCACCAATACATCAGAAGCCTTCTCTGGGTCCAGAAGCAGGTAGAGATAAGTAGACTCCTCCAGAGAGATATTCTCATAAATCTCAGCAATATCAGCAGGGTGCAGATGCTCCATTTTTTCTTTGGCTGCCTTGTCATCCTTGATTTCGATGACCTGTCTCAGCTCACTGATATATTCGCGGGTCAGTTCCATGCTCATGGCCTTGAGATATTAGAGCTTGTCCTTGATGTTAGTGTTCAGTTGCGATTCAACCCAGTTGGTCAACTCAATGAATCCGGAAACATCCAGTTGTTCAGGACGTAAGGACAGGAGTTTAAAATCGCTGTCCAAATGTAATAAAATAGTTTTGATGGAGTTCCTGATCATTTTCCTGCGCTGATTAAATACGGTTTTGACCACCGTGAAGAATAGCTTTTCGTTACAGGGGAGCTTCCTTACATGGTTCCGGGTAAGCCGGATCACTCCTGAATTCACCCTGGGGGGAGGGAAAAAAGACCCCGGTTTGACCGTAAACAGCCCTTCGATGTGAAAATAGGCCTGCAAAAGCACACTGAGAATTCCATATTCCCTACTCCCGGCAGGTGAAGCAATCCGGTCTGCCACTTCCTTTTGAATCATACATACCACGGAAGGTATTCTTTGCCGGTGCTCCAGCACCCTGAAAAAGATCTGACTGGATATGTTGTAGGGGAAATTGCCAATGAGGTGAAAGGGACCGGACATGTGTTCACTGAGGTCCAGTTTGAGAAAATCCTCACCGATAAAACGATCCCTGAGCTCAGGCCATAGCGTTTTCAGGTGGGCAACAGATTCAGGATCGATCTCTGCCAGCCAAAGCTCTATATCCTTCTTCATCAGGTGAGCGGTTAGCACGCCTGTGCCCGGACCAATCTCCAGGACAGAATCACCGGGAGCCGGGGCCAGGGCATCCACAATCCTGCTGGCAATGGTTGGATCAGTAAGGAAGTGTTGACCCAGGTGTTTTTTAGGACGTACCATCTCTATCCAAAGTTAAAATGATTTAGGTACTTTTGGACATCAAACAACCTTTGTCATGATCAGGCTCAAGAATCCATACGCAGAATTCGAGGGATATAGCTGTTTTGGCTGCAGTCCCGCCAATCCATACGGACTTCAAATGGAGTTTTTTAAGGAGGAGGATGAAATCGTATGCCAATGGGATCCCGATGAGCATTTTCAGGGATTTCATGACATTCTTCATGGGGGTATACAATCCACCATGATGGATGAAATAGCCAGTTGGGTGGTCTTTGTTTTTCTGGATACTGCCGGGGTTACCTATCAACTGAATACCAGGTTTCGCAAACCGGTGAATATATCACGTGGCAGGATCACCATACGGGCAAAACTGGTCAGGCAGGAAAAGAGGGTGGCTGAAATTGAGGCCAAATTGTATGATGGAGAAGGTACGTTATGCTCGGAAAGCGTCTTACACTATTTTGTCATGCCCCGGGAGAAAGCTGTGAGCGAGATGCACTTTCCGGGCAAAGAGGCATTTATAACCTAGTACGCTTATGAAATATGATTTTGATACTGTCATTGACAGGAAAGGGACCCGGAGTGTGAAGTATGATCTGACCGGCAAATGGTTCGGCGATTCTGAAATCCTTCCCATGTGGGTGGCCGACATGGATTTCCCGGTGGGAGATTTCATCCTGGATGCCCTGGCGGAAAGGATCAAACATCCCATACTCGGATATACCTTCCGGGCGGAAGGATTTTCTTCCTCTGTATGCTCCTGGATGAAACAAAGACATGCCTGGAAGGTGGAACCGGAAGCGGTTTGTTTTAGTCCGGGCATCGTCCCTGCCCTGAATATGTGTGTGATGGAGTTTTCTGAACCAGGCGACAGGGTGGTGGTCCAGCCCCCTGTCTATTTCCCATTCTTCTCAGCAGTGACAAATCATCAAAGAGAATTGGTGTATAATCAGTTGGTGAAGAGAGATTCGGGTTATGAAATGGATTTTGACCACCTGGAGTCCCTGTTCGTTAAAGGGACCCGACTTTTATTTCTGTGCCATCCCCACAATCCGGTGGGAAGGGTTTGGTCCCGGCAAGAGCTGGAACAACTGGCTGCTTTGTGCCTTAAGCACAAGGTGATGGTGATCAGCGATGAGATCCATTCTGATCTGCTGTTGTTTGGGAACCAACATGTGCCTTTTGCGTCTCTGGATAAGGAGGTAGCGGATATCACCCTTACCTGCATGGCCCCCAGCAAAACCTTCAATCTTGCAGGATTGTATACCTCGGTGGTCATAGTCACACGTCCGGAATTGAGAAAGCGATATGAAAAGATCCTGGATGTGGTGCATGTGGGAGGAGATAATATTCTTGGGCAGGTGGCACTTGAGGCCGCATACACCCATGGCCATGAATGGCTCGACCAGTTGCTGAGCTACCTGGAAAACAATTACAAATCGCTGCTACAGCGCCTGCAGGAAGGGGCCCCGGAAATCGGGATTTCCCCCCTTCAGGCCACCTACCTGAGCTGGCTCGATTTCTCCTTTCTCGGACTCGATGACCAGGGACTCCGGGATTTTATCATACAAGAGGCCCGGCTAGGACTGAACGATGGCCCCATGTTTGGTCCCGGAGGGGCCCGGCACCAGCGACTTAACATAGCCACTCCCTCAAAGATCCTGCTGGAGGGGGCCGATCGATTGGTCGCGGCAGTGCAAAGAGCCAGTTAACTTTTTTATATATTTAAGGAATGAAGCTCAGGGTATCTTTCGCCTTTAAGATCCTGTTGCCTTTTTTGGCACTTGCAGCTATTTTTTCCCTCATATTCTTGAATGCATTCCGGCAGGACGAGGCCCTGCTCAGCTGGCTGGCAGCTGCAGGGCTGGTCTTTTCCCTGGTGTTCGGGATTTTTCATCACCTGTGGTTAAGGAAAGCGTTGTACAGGATCAGGAACCTCCTGGTTCAACTGACACGGGGGAAGATTCCGGCCTTCACAGCCTCCTCCAGAGGGGATGAGCTGGGAGACCTGGAACAGAACCTGGAGAAACACCTCAATAAGCTCAGGGATATTGCTGCTTTTGCCAGATCCATGTCGTCGGGAGATTTTACCGGACGCTACGAGAAATTGAGTCAGGACGATGAGTTGGGAGCTGCCCTTATTTCCTTGAAAGGAAGCCTGATGGGATCAAAAAATGATTCTGAGTCCCGAAGGAGGGAGGAGGAAAACCGTACCTGGACCGCACAGGGTCTGGCCATGTTCAGCACCTTGTTCAGAGAGGTGGAAGACAACCTGGAGGAACTGTCAAGGGCCCTGTTAAAAGAACTTGTGAACTACACCGAGGCCGATGTGGGAGTACTTTTTATTGCCCGGGAGGAAGAGGATGGATCAGGGAAGGTCCTGGAAGTCGCTGGCAGCTATGCTTTTGACAGGGAAAAATACATTCAGCGCTCATTCAGGTTTGGCGAAGGTTTGACTGGCCGGGCCGCCATGGAAAGGGAACCCATATACATCACGGATCTTCCCCCAGGCTATATGAAGATCCGATCCGGACTGGGGGAGGATGTGCCTTCATCCATCCTTCTTGTACCGGTGATGCTGGATGAGCAGGTACTGGGGGTCATCGAACTGGCTTCCCTTGGAGAGATCCCACCGTACCAGGTGGATTTTGTCTGCAAGCTGGCAGAAGCACTGGCCACCACACTGTCCAAGGTGCAGGCCAATCTGCGGACCAAGCTGCTTTTCAAACAGACCAAGAAGCAGGCGGAAGAGCTCGCTTCCCAGGAGAATGTTTTCAAGCAGAAGATGAAAGCGCTGGAAGCAGCCCAGCTTAAGGCAGCCGCCAGGGAAGCAGAACTGCTCAGGGAGATTGAAGACCTGCGCAGGGCATCCTCCTGATTCAGCCCTTCATTTTGTCAGGCCGAATCCAGGCTTGACCGACAAAATGACAGCTCAATTTCTTCTTTCATGCCACAATGACAGTTTACAATTCCGGGAAAGCCCTTGGTATGGCATTTGACCTATGGGAGACAGAGATAAACCAAAACACATAAATTATAGGAGGACTTTATCATGTTAGCAAGAATCAACAGGAATTATGTACCCGCTTATTGGGATGATTTTTTCAACGACCGTTTCTTCAACCAGCTCAGCACCAATGGCAGCAGGCAACATATTCCCGCCGTCAATGTGATCGAAGATGAGAAAGCATTTCGCATCGAAGTGGCTGTTCCCGGCTTGACCAGGAAAGATTTTCACCTGGAGCTGGAGGATGATGTGTTGACCATTTCCACCGAAAAGAAGGAAGGCAAGAATGAGCAGAAAACCCAATACCTGAGAAGGGAATTCAATTACCAAAGCTTCAAGAGGAGCTTCCAGCTTCCTGAGACAGTCGACCAGGATAGCATCCAGGCCAGTCATGAGTCGGGAATACTCACCGTGAATCTTCCCAAGCGGGAAGAGGTGGTAGAGAAAGCTCCCAAGCAGATTGAGGTACAATAGGAAGTACCCCGACAGGGTGCAGGTAGTGTTAGCTTAGTTTGTTTGAGGCAGGGGCCAATTTGGCTTCCTGCCTTTTTTGTTTTCTTGACTCCTGCCTGTTTTGGCGCATTTTCCCCCAGGTCATGACAATGACCCCGATGATGGTAATGATCCCCCCGATCAATTGTAGCATTTCGGGTAGAATGGAGAGGTAGATCATGGATCCCACCAGCACAAGGAGGCTCCTGGTGGATTGGATGATCATGGTGCGCGAAGCTTCGATGTAGCGCAGGGAAGAATACTGGGCCAGACCGGTCAGGAAGGGCCCCAGTCCTGATCCAATGACCATGTTCATGGTGGCCCGGCCCGAAATGCTGAAACTTTCCTGCCGGATCAACATGGCAAGCAAGGCCACGACAAACAGCAATATCACCCTGTTAAGCGTCAGAATCCCGGGATGAATGTCCTTGATCCGGCTTTTGGCTGTAATGATGCTGATGGACGAAAATACTGAGGAAACCAGGATCCAGCCCGAACCTGCCCCAAAAAATTCCGAAATGGTGGTATCTCTGGTATAGGTGATCAGGATGACCCCACCAATGGTCAGGATAATGCCCACGGCTTCCATGAAATTAAACCGTTCACCCAGGAAACGGATCCCCAGCATGGTGACAAAAATGGGGGTCAGGTTGGAAAGGAAAGAAATGGTGGTGGGATTCTCTGCCAGCTGGATGGCCAGGAACAACATGCTCGCTGCACCCAGCTCCAGGATGCCTATGATGGCCAGTGTGATGAAGGAGCCTTTGCTCAGAGAGGGTATTTTTTTAATGATCCCTGTGGCATACAGGTAAGGCAGGATCCACACCAGGGCGAATCCAAACCAGTAAAACTGGAACTGGTAGAAGTTCACCTCCAACAGGGCAGCTTTGGAAAAAACATATACATTGGCCATCCCCAGGGTGGCCAGAAAAGCCAGAGCAATTCCTTTGACAGTGGGATGGATGTTGGGAAAAAAATCTTTCATGGACAATTAAAAAACCGGGGAGAAGCCCCGGTTCATAAACATCGTGTGCGCAGAATTGTTTAGAGTCGCGACTTGATCCGGGCTGTTGCTTCCTCGAATCCGGGTTTCTCCAGCAGGGCAAACATGTTCTTTTTGTAAGCCTCCACGCCCGGTTGATTGAAGGGATTGATTCCCAACATGTATCCACTGATCCCGCAGGCATTCTCGAAAAAATACAGCAATTGTCCCAGATAATAGGCATTGATGCGCGGAACTGAGATCCTGAGGTTGGGAACACCACCGTCGAGATGGGCCAGTATGGTACCAAGCTCCGCCATCTTATTCACATGGTCGATGTTCTTGCCAGCCAGGTAGTTCAACTGGTCGAGGTTGGCACCATCATGGGGAATGCCCAGCTGGTGGTCACTTTGTTCTACACTGATCACTGTCTCGAACAAGATCCTTTCCCCCTCCTGGATATACTGTCCCATGGAGTGCAGATCCGTTGAGTTATCAACGGAAGCCGGAAAGATGCCCAAACCTTCTTTCCCTTCGCTTTCACCGTACAATTGCTTCCACCACTCGGACAGAAAATGAAGCTTGTTCTGATAATTTACCAGGATCTCAATTTTCTTTCCTGAGCGGTAGAGGGCATTTCGGGTGGCAGCATAAAGGGCTGCCGGATTATCTTCGAAGGGCACATCCGGACTGCAAAGGCGGCCCATTTCCCGGGAACCTTTGACCAGCTGCCTGATATCCACTCCGCAGATGGCCAACGGGATCAGCCCCACCGGGGTAAATACCGAAAAGCGGCCTCCCACATCGTCCGGAATCACAAAACTGCGGTAGCCCTCATCCCCGGCCAGCTGTCGAAGGGCTCCTTTGCTCGCATCAGTCACTGCAATGATCCGTTCCCTGGCTTCCTGCTTCCCTACTTTTTGCTCCAGGTGCGCCTTGAGTATGCGAAAAGCAATGGCAGGTTCGGTGGTGGTTCCCGATTTGGAGATAACCACCACAGAATAACTGTATTCGCCCAGTACTTCCAAAAGCTCATGCAGGTAGTCTTCACCGATGTTGTGGCCGGCAAAGAGCATGTGAGCTTGCTTGGTGCCTTTGCGGAGATGGGCAAAATTATGGGCCAGGGCATCGTTCACCGCGCGGGCTCCCAGGTAAGAGCCCCCGATTCCGACCACCACCAGCAGATCCGTTTTTCCTCTCATACTGGCAGCTGCCTCTTCAATCTGCTTCAGCTGCCCTTCGTTGATTTCTGCAGGCAGGTGGAGCCATCCCAGAAAATCATTCCCGGCACCGCTGCCCCCATACAGGGCAGCCTGGGCTTTCCGGGTTTCAGCTTCCAGTGCTTTGATCTTCTTGGCCGGTACAAAATCATATACCCTTGATATATCCAGTTTGATTTGATCCATTTCAGTGAGCTTACATATTTTTTATTTGGGGATATGGCTCAAAAGTAAGCAAAAATCCTCTTAGGAACTCCCCACCATGCCAGGAGCTTTTTTGAATTTATTGCCTACCTTTGGCCCTTGGCAAAAATTTAATGCATCATCCCATGAAAACTACTCAAAGAATCTTAGTACTGGCTGTGCTTGTGTTCACCTTTATGTCTGCAGTGGCCCAGAAAACAGGCCTGCAGTCCATCACACCCGATGAGCTGAAAATGCATTTGAAATTTCTCGCTTCCGATGAGCTGAAAGGCAGGGATACGGGCGAACCTGGTCTTCAGGTGGCAGCCAGGTACCTGGCTGTGCAGGCTGAAAATCTGGGACTCACCCCGGAGGATGCAGACCAGGATTTTCTACAGCCTTACTATATCAGAGAAAAAGCCTATGATCGAGAGAACAGCCATACAACCATCATACAGGCCGATTCCTCATCCGTGGTCAACCACCAGTCTTTCTATGTTTTCCCTGCTCCCCAGGTGGACCAGACCGTGATTGAAGGAGAGGTGGTTTTTGCAGGGTACGGGATCAGGGATGAGGATCATCATTACAACGATTTTGAAAACATAGACATCAAAGACAAAGTGGTCCTGATCATGAACAGGGCCCCCATGAATGAGGACGGAACAGAATCCCTTTTCGATGACAGCAAATGGAACTCCATGCAGAATTTCCAATACAAAATGCCCCATATCTTCTCCCAGCAACCCAGGGCTGTATTGGTCGTCATGGATCCAAAGTCGGGACTTCAGTCCATTGAAGATATGAATCCGGCCATCGCCAAGTACCTGGGGAAATCCAGAGAACTGAAAGCAGACGAGGAGGAAAGCCCGGCCCAGGGCAATCGCCCCGGGATGGTCCTGATTCATCGCAGTGTGGCCGATCAGCTGCTGCAGGCCTCTGGAAAATCCCTGGAGAAACTGCAAGTCGAAATTGACACCAGCCTGACCCCCCGGTCCTTTGTGCTGGAAGATACCCGCGTGAAAATTGAGCTGAATATGGCCGTCAGGGACGTGGAAGTGTTTAATGTCTTTGGAGTGATCGAAGGAAGCGATCCGGACCTGAAAAATGAAATGGTGATTTATACGGCACATTACGACCATGTGGGTACCGACGACCAGGGAGGCGTATTCAACGGAGCCGACGATAATGCTTCGGGCAGCGTGGCTCTGATCGAAATTGCTGAGGCTTTTATGAAAGAAAAGAAAAAGCCCAGAAGAAGCATTGGGATCCTTTGGGTATCTGCCGAGGAGATCGGCCTGTTCGGGTCCCAGTATTTTGCCGACCATCCCCTGGTCCCCCGGGAGAATATCGCAGCGGTCATCAACCTGGATATGCTGGGACGCACAAAAACCAGGGAGGATGAGCTTAGCTCACGAAGCGGTCTTACCATCCAGGGGGGAGATTCCGTCAAGGTAATTGGCGGATTGCAGAGCAGGGTGCTGATGGATATCAGTCAAAAGACCCTGGATGAGATGGGATTGGTGGGGAATTATACCTACAATGATACCCAGCATCCGGAAAGGTATTTTTACAGGAGCGATCATATCAATTTTGCCAGGAAGGACATCCCGGTGCTTTTTTACTCCACCGGGACCCACCGCGATTATCACATGCTGACCGATGTGGAAGATCGCATAGACTATGATAAATACCTGAAAATGACTCGTTTCTGTTACAAAGTAGGATACGAGGTGGCCCAATACAAATACCCCATAGAGGTCGATAAGCCCATGTCGGGCTGGTAAAACAACCTACAGGGCTATCAGGTATACATTTCTGAATTGAAGGGGAGATCCCTCAGATTGAAGTGCGATATTGCCTTCCTGCATGGTCACACCGGTGGCAAAATGCTGAACCACTCCATTGACAACGAGTTCCAGGTCTCCGTTTAACGAAGTAATCTCGTAAGTGTTCCACTCTCCGGGAGTCAGCTCACTGGACTTTTCGAATTTGGGAATGGACAGGTAGAAATTCTCGTCAGAAGTGACCAGGTAACTTGAATCCCTGACCGTTACACCGGCTCCTGCACCCATGAGCACGATGTCACCGGCCCTTTCATGCATCAACTGGGCTTCAATGCAATGGGGAAAGATCCTGTCTTTTCCCTGTACATGCAGCAATACCCCGCTGTTGGTGGGTTCACCGGGCCATCTCCATTCCACGTGCAGTTTGTAATTGCTGTAGCTTTCCTTGGTGCGAAGGTAACCAAAGGGTTCACCGGAGGTATTCAGAATTCCGTCCTCCACCCAGAACACAGTTCCGGGATCTACATCAGGATCGTCGGTATAGATGCTCCAGTTGTCCAGGTTTTTACCATTGAACAATCGGGTCTTCTTTTCAGACCCGCAGGAAATAAAAAGAAGCATCATTAAAAGTAAGGCTGCAAATTTGATGGGTGTTTTCATACCATGCGATTTCTTAAGATTTATGGTTTAGGAGCGAACGAATGTACAAAATATCTCAATCATTTTTCACCTTCAAAGGCTTGTAACGGTCCCGGTCTGCAAAGAAGTCCATCAGCCAGGTCTTGGTTTTAAAGTGGGCCGAGTGCAATACTCCCGCGGGGATGAAATAGTGGTCACCTTTCCGGTAGGTACTGGTTTCCTCACCGATGGTCAGCTCCATTTCTCCCTCAAACACAACTCCCCACTGTGCGCCGTGCTTGTGTTCCGCCACCTGTCCGATGGGTTCAATTTCGAAAAAGACGATTTGGTGATTTTCTGATTGGGAAAGCCAGCCACGGACCCCTTCAAAGGGAATGTCGGCTTCGGGCAGGTCAGAGATTACCTGGGGATAAAAGGGATGCATGTTTTCAGGGTTTAATATATTTCCGGAATAAATGTTTGCTCTGTCAGGGGCGGCCTGATATATCCCTCCATGCTGACGGGGGGGAGATTGATTTTTTTGTGCTTGATATCCTGGTAGGGGATCATGGAGAGCAGATGATGGATGGTGTTCAGGCGAGCCCTTCTCTTGTCATCGGCATTTACTACAAACCAGGGGGATATCTTCGTATCAGTGTAAGCGAACATTTCATCCTTGGCTTTGCTGTATTCGATCCATTTGCTTCTTGATACCAGGTCCATATCACTGAACTTCCATCTCTTCAGGGGATCGTCGATGCGCTCCTGAAACCGCCTTTCCTGCTCTTCATCACTGACCGAGAACCAGTATTTGATCAGGATGATCCCGGAGCGGATCAGCATTTCCTCAAAACGCGGGCAGGAGCGAAGGAATTCCCAGTATTCATCGTCCGTACAAAAGCCCATGACACGTTCCACTCCAGCCCTGTTATACCAGCTTCGGTCCATGAGGACGATTTCTCCGGCCGACGGCAGGTGGGCTGCATAGCGTTGAAAGTACCATTGGGTCTTTTCCCGTTCGGTGGGGACACCCAATGCCACTACCCTGCAAATTCGGGGATTCAGCCTTTGGGTAATGCGTTTTATGACACCTCCTTTGCCTGCTGCATCTCGGCCTTCAAACAAAACCACCACCTTCAGGTTCTTGGCTTTTACCCACTCGTGCAGTTTCACCAGTTCCAATTGCCGCCAGATCGCCATCACCGCTGAATACCGTCACCACCAGGGAACAAACCTTTCACCGTGGTCATGCCGCGGTAGCC
>CBDTYO010000093.1:0-11569 GCA_965364615.1 uncultured Bacteroidia bacterium | reverse complement strand
CCATCTTCCGGGCCACACGCTGGGCGGCGCTCTCTTCCCCGCCGGCCTGCGCCGCCGAGAGCAGGCCTCCCAGAACGCCCAGGAGCATCCCAGCCTGGACGAGCCGCGCTCGACGCGCCCGCCCTATCCCCAACCGCAGTCCCTTTTTCATGTTCCCTCCTGTTTCCCTCGCGATGGAAGCCACATGGTTTCCCAGGCATTCGGTGTGATCCAGTGAAATGTTGGTGATGATGGTAAGCACGGGCAAAACAATGTTGGTGGAATCGAGCCTTCCGCCCATTCCTGTCTCAATGACTGCCACATCCACCTGTTGCCTGTGAAAATGATCAAAGGCCATGGCCACGGTCATTTCAAAGAAAGAGGGAGACAGTTTTTCGATGATGCCCTGGTGCGAGCTCACAAAAGCGACTACTTCGTTTTCGGGTATGGGTGCTCCGTTTATCCTGATACGCTCCCTGAAGTCGAGCAGGTGAGGGGAGGTGTACAGACCAGTTTTCAGTCCGGATTGCTGGAGCACCGAGGCCAGCATGTGGCTGACCGATCCCTTGCCATTGGTGCCTGCCACGTGGATGGTGGCAAAGCTGCGGTGCGGATGCCCCAGGTATTCATCCAGTTTGTGGGTGTTATCGAGGTTCTCCTTGTAGGCTGCTTTGCCCTGCCGCTGATACATGGGCAGGCTGTTGAACAGGAAGCGAATGGTTTCTTTGTAATTCATTCCGGAGAATTATTCCTGGAAATAGGGTGTATCCCAATTGTTGTGCTTGACCTTTTCCGGATGGAAGCGTTCCGGCCTGGGTTTATGCTCCTCAGGGTATCCCAGGGCCACCAGGGCAAAGGGCAGGACATGACTTGGCAGCGACAGGAGCCTGGAGAAGGCTGCTTTCCTTTCTTCCCTGGGATGGATGCCTACCCAGCAGGATCCCAGTTCCAGGGCATGGGCTGCAAGCAGCAGATTCTGGGTAGCTGCCCCGCAGTCCACTACCCAGTAACCATCGGCATGCTGCAGGTGAATGTCCCCGCATACGACCACCGCGTGAGAGGCCGTACGGAGCATTCTGGCGTGGGGGTGTATTTCCATGATTTTTTCCATCATGGGCCGTTGGTCGATGACCACAAAGTGCCAGGGCTGCAGGTTGACCGCAGAAGGAGCGTACATGGCAGCGGTCAGAATATTCTTAATGGTTTCATTGTCAATAGGCTGATCGGTAAATCTGCGTATACTCCGGCGGTCCAGGATATGGGCTATCTTTTTCATTGTGCAGGTGGTTCATAAATGTGTGTAAAACTTGGGCCAATGTGAATAATTCAATCACTCCCCGGGAGCAATTATGGCTATTTTTAATCCCAGATACTTTTATGTAAAGTTAGTGTAACGAGGGGGGATATATGGCAACTGCAGAGAAAAAAATTCGCAAGATTTTTGTACTTGATACAAATGTCCTGCTTCACGACTATAAAAGCATTCATAACTTCGACGAGCACGATATATCTGTGCCTATTACGGTGTTGGAGGAGCTGGACCGCTTCAAGAAGGGGAACGATATCATCAATTTTCATGCAAGGGAGTTTACCCGGGAGCTGGACAAGCTCAGCGGTGACAAACTGTTCAACGGGGGCTTATCCCTGGGCAGGGGCAAAGGGAAGCTGAGCATCTGCACCGGTCAAAAGCCCTCGGAACAATTAAGGGAATCCTTTCCGGAGAATACCCCGGACCACCGGATCCTGGCCATCGCTGAACACCTGCACCTGAAACATGCACCCACCCGCTCGGTGATCCTGATCACCAAGGCCATCAACCTGAGAATGAAAGCCAAGTCTCTGGGAATCATGGCCCAGGATTACCACAACGACATGGTTCAGAACATCGAGGACATATATGAGAATGTAAAATCCAATGATGTACAGGATCACACCGTGATCTCAGACATGTACGAGTCCATGGAGGGCATATCCCCGAGGCGTTTCGGTCTAAACAACCCCCCTGTGGCACACCAGTATTATATTTTCAGGAACGAGTCGAGGAGCGGACTGGGTCATTACGATCCTTTTAATAAGGTGATCAACCGGGTGGAGAAAACAAGGACCTACGGAATTGATCCCCGCAATGCAGAACAAACCTTTGCCCTGGATGCTTTGCTGAGGCCGGAAGTACAGCTGGTGGCGCTTACCGGGAAAGCAGGCACGGGCAAAACCTTGCTGGCCCTGGCTTCGGCCATCCACCAGCGCAAAATGTACACGCAGATTTTCCTGGCCAGACCCATCGTTCCGCTGGGCAACCGCGATATCGGCTACCTTCCCGGAGATGTGGACGAAAAGATAGGTCCCTATATGCAACCCCTGTTCGACAACCTTTCGGTGATCAAACAGAGATTCAAACAGCAGAGCAAAGAATATAGCCGCATCGAGGAAATGCAGCAGTCAGAAAAGCTGCTGATTACCCCGCTTGCCTACATCAGGGGCAGGAGTCTTTCCAGGGTATTCTTCATAGTGGATGAGGCCCAGAACCTGACCCCCCACGAAGTTAAAACCATTATAACCAGGGCCGGCGAAGGAACCAAAATGGTCTTCACCGGTGATATTCAGCAAATCGATTCCCCTTACCTGGATACGAAATCCAACGGGCTTACCTACCTGGCCGATCGCATGAAAGGGCAGGATATTTTTGCCCATGTGCACCTGGTGAAGGGCGAGCGTAGTTACCTGGCCGATTTGGCCAGCAACCTGCTGTAAAATGAAACACAGATAATGATGGAACGCAGACTTTTTATCATCAGGCATGGAAAGTCCAGTTGGGACCACCAAGGACTGGATGACATTGATCGTCCCCTGGCAGAACGGGGAATCCGGAATGCGGCAGAGATGGCCAGGCGGCTGCAGGAGAAGGGCATGGTGCCGGAGCTCTTGCTTTCCAGCCCGGCCTGCAGGGCCCTGAATACGGCCCTGATCATGCTGCGCAACTGGCATTTGGAGCCCGCGAAGCTGCAGATACATGATAACTTGTATGATGCCTTTTTGAAGGAGATTGAGCAGGTGGTCGCCACAGTTCCTTCGGAGGTCACTCAACTGGCCATTTTTGGGCACAATCCCTCCTTTACCATGTATCCCAATCAATTCCTGGACGAGCCCCTGGACAACCTGCCCACAGCAGGGGTGGTTGTAGTGACCCTGGAATCGGAAAAATGGAAAGGCATTGGACGGAAACAAGTGAAAGAGACCTATGTGGATTATCCAAAAAGAAGGCAAAACGGCTAGGAAAACAGAAATTGAGGTGACCTGTGCATTGATCATGGACGGGGATCAGGTGCTGGTGACCCAGCGCAGCGATTGGATGCCCCATCCCTTGAAATGGGAATTCCCGGGAGGAAAGCTGCAGAGCGGAGAGGCCCCTGAGCGCTGCGTTGTGAGGGAGATCAGGGAGGAGCTGGGGATAAACATCCATGCCCGGGAGCTCTTGCCTTCGGTCAGGCATACTTACTCCGATGAGATCATCAAACTGATCCCCTTTGTATGCCACTGGGTGGATGGGGAGATCCGGCTGGCCGAACACAGGGATTATCGGTGGGTGGGTCTCCGTGAACTGGATGATCTGGACTGGCTGGAGGCCGATCTGGAGGTGGTCGGGCTTCTGAAAGATAAGTATTTACCGCTTTAGGTTCAGGGCAGCAGATTCCCAATCCCATCGGCCACATTTTTTAAAAACCCGCCAATGGGCTTGCCGATGCCTTCCTGGAACTCGGGCCTGACCTGGGTACCCACGAAAAGCAGAAAGAGGGCATAGATTCCCAGAAGCAAGAGGGCTTTTCTTCGGTTGAATTTTTTGCCAATGAGCATAATGGCCAGTGCGGATACGGTGGCCAGCAGCAGGAATACCCAAACTTCCTTGGTGAAGGCCAGTACTTCTGCCTGGAGGATGATGCTCTCCCCATAGATCAGGTTGTACAGAAGCAAAGGCAGTCCCAGCGCAAAGGCTATATCGAATATGTTGCTTCCCAGTGCATTGCTGACCGCATCATCATAATTGCCTTTCCGGGCATCCTTGATGGAAATAATGGTGTCCGGTACTGAGGTGGCTGCTGCAGAGAGCACCACAGCCACAAAGATCAGGGGAATGTGGGTAACCTCTCCAAACAGATCTGTGGCATAGACCAGCAACCAGGTACCAAAGGTCATCACCGTGGTGCTGAATCCCAGAAGCAGCCAGGCCCGCGATGCAGTCATGCTCCTTCCGTGCAGGATCAGCCTGGTGATATCGAGAGTGAGCAGGCGGTGCAGCATGGATCGGTTGTTCTCTACCAAGGAAAGTTTGAAACCCGGATCGCCGGTCCCTTTCCTTTGGGTAATTATCCACAGCAGCCCCAGGTAAAGCAAGTAGATCACCACCAGCACAAGGCCATGGATGGCCAGCAGCTCTCCCCTGAAGAGGAAATTCACAAATACCACCTGGGAAACCAGCAAGACCAGTCCCTCGCGCATCAGCACCTTTTTATTCAGTACAATGGTGTGCTTCTTTCCAGAGGTAAACAGCATAAGCACCACCAGGGCGGGGATGATCAACAGGTTAAAAAGCGCACTTCCGGAGGTCACGCCCAATCCCCCGGAAAATCCTTCCGCATCCCTCAGATAAAACAGAAAAAAGATGGTGGTCAGAAATTCCGGCATGGAGCTGGCAATGGCATTTAAGGTGGCACCCTTGATGCCCAGGGGCATTTTTCTGCCCAGGTAATCTGAGGCGATCTCGAATCCCTTGGACGAGCGCCAGATCACAATGCAGCTAATGGTGATATACAGGAGCGAAACCAGCATGTTGCTTAGGATTTGGCACAATGGATCATGAGCATCACTTGTTGGTCCAGGAAATTGTCCTCAAATTCCATGAGGAAGCGTTGAAAGAAGCGGCTGATTTTCTTTCTGGAAAGAAGCGCCATATATCCCAGCCAACGGTTTCCAAAACGTATGGGCAGGATGTAGAGATGCTGTTCACCTCCGGGCAGCGAGATCTCTCCGGCCCGCGTGATTCCCTCCAGGGCCTGGCTGTTCTGAAGCATCTGATATTCATTCAAAACCTTGTAAACCATTTTGTCAGGATCATGACTTATGATTTCTCCGCCCTCGATCTGTACAAAGGCATGGGTGATATCCAGGAAAGCGAAACTAAAAAATTCCACCACAAATTCTGTTATTCTACCGCAGAACTGGTCCATGGTCTCGATCTGGCCCGAAGCCAGGTCGTTTTGGATGGGATCGAAGGCATTGGCCAGGTTGAAGGGAATGTAACTGATCACATGGATCAGGGCACCCACGATCACCACCAGGATCACATAGAGCAGGAGGGCGACAAACAAGGGATACAGTTGGTCAGGACTGAGCCTGGCCACCAGTTTAGCCAGGGGGATGACCAGAGCAATGCAAGTGGTGGTATAAAATATCAGCAGGATGATGCGCTGTACCTTGTATATATAGCTATAAGAACGGACTTGCTCCATAAAACAAATGTACAAAAAACCAATGGCTTTACTCAAAGTAAATGGAGCGGGGACTTTTCATCAAAACCTCCCCCACAATGGCTCCACCGGCCAATGGATCCAGCTCATTCAGCTCCTGTACCAGCTTAATTGCATGATCGGGATTCACCGACATCAGGAGACCCCCGGAAGTCTGTGCATCATGAACCAGCATCTTCAGGGTGTAGGGCACTCCCCGGGTAAAATGAACCTTTGACCCGGTAAATTCCAGGTTTCTGAAAGCGGCACCCGGGATGCTGCCCTTCTCAAATACCCGGTAGGCTCCGGGCAGCAGGGGAAGCTGCGCTACTCGAATGCGAAAGCTTACCTGTCCTGCTTCGGCCATCTTCAGGGCATGACCCGCCAGTCCGAAACCGGTGATATCGGTCATGCTGCTTACCCCGTATTTCACGGCCAGTTCTGCTGCCTTCCGGTTCAAATGCTTCATCTGATCCAGTGCCCTCCTGTAATCGGCGGAACTGCAGAGGCTGTTCTTCATGCCCGACACCAGTGCCCCGGTACCCAGGTATTTTGTAATCACCAGCAGGTCGCCCGGCATGGCCCCTGCGTTGGTAACCAGCTGATCGGGATGGATGGTGCCAATAACCGCCAGTCCGAACTTGGGCGGATGATCGTCGATGGTATGACCGCCCACCACAAGGGCTCCGGCCTCATTCACCTTCTTGTATCCCCCATTGAGAATCTCTGAGAATACCTCCACGGGTATCTTTTCCTGGGAGAACATCATCAGGTTGAGGGCCATCAGCGGGGTGCCGCCCATGGCAAAGACATCCGACAAGGCATTGGCTGCCGCAATCTCCCCAAACTCGAAGGCATCAGAACAAATGGGAGGAAAGAAATCCGTGGTAAAAATCAAGGCCACTTCATCACTGATCTTATAAACTCCCGCATCGTCGTGGGTCTCCACGTCCACCAGCAATCTGGGATCGTCGGAAACCGGCAGCTTGCTCAGGATTTCGGAAAGCAATCCCGCGGGAAGCTTCGCAGAACATCCTCCGTCTTCAACAGTGGTTAAAAGATCAAATTTTGTATTCATTTCAGCCTGAATCAGGGAGTCACAACATGGCCGGCCAACGCCAGGGTTTCTGTAATCACCACCATGTTGGAGATCATACCCACCCCGATGTCCATTTGCAAGCCATAGTGGTCAATGCAGGTGCCGCAAAGCATGACGCGGGTGCCCAGCTCTTCCAGCTCTGAAAGGGCAGCACAGACAGGGGATTGTTTCATGGCCAGTTTCACCCCCCCGTTATAAAGGATCACATGGGTGGGAAGCTGATCCTGAAGCTTCAGGCTTTCCACAAAAGTCTCCATCAGGATTCTTCCCAGTTCAGGATCTCCCTCCCCCATGAGTTCACTTTTGATACAGACTGCATAGTCCCTGCCCGAATCGTCAGCACTGCAGTAGGCAGCCGCATCGCTTCCTTCCAGTTCTGCTTCCGGGACGGTGGTGACCAGGGTATGGACCTTTCCTGAGCTGGTGACCTCCGGTTCCACTCCCTGGTCTCTGAGATAAGCCACCAGGTTTTTTAACGAGGTATCGTTGTCAGTTTCCACCTTCAGCGCTTCTCCAGCTTCCAGCCCAAGGAGTCCCTCCTTCAGCATGATCAGGGGTTGGGGACATTTTAATCCTTTGGTATCGATGGTTTTCATGGACCAGGTTGTTTCAATATCATGAGCAAAAGTACATAATTCCCGGTGAAACAAATGAGATTTTTATAACTTGTCTGCTGCTAGATCCTTGAATGCAAACCATGCCCGATTCGGAAGAAAATAGCCTGGAACCCCAATACTGGGCCGAAAGATATGGCGATTATCTTTTCAATTTTGCCATGGTCAGGGTCAATGACCGGGAGAAGGCCGAGGACCTGGTCCAGGAAACCTTTCTTGCGGGGCTGAAGGGGAAGGATCGTTTCATGGGCAAAAGCAGCGAGCGAACCTGGCTTACCTCCATCCTGAAACGAAAGGTGATAGATATCTACCGCAAACAATACAGCTCCAGGGAAACCTCTCTTGACGCCTATGAGATCAATGTAAGCGACGGGGATTTCTATCGCTCAGAGCATCCCTTCAAAGGCCACTGGCTGGATGGCAAAGGTCCTCACTCTTATTCCCTGCTTCCGGAAGGGGAGATGGAGCAAGCGGAACTGGCGCGATTAATCCAGCTATGCATTGAAGGGCTTCCCCCCCAGTTGGGAGCAGCCTTCATCATGAAAATGGTGGATGACGAGGATTCGGATTATATTTGTAAGGAATTGGGTATCACCCCGTCCAATTTGTGGGTCATGTTGCACAGGTCCCGGCTCAGGATGAGGGAATGCCTGGAGCAAAATTGGTTAAGATAGAACAGCTATGCGATTGATGACCAGAATGAAGGTATTTATGAGCAAGCGCATGATCGCTTGTGATGAAGCCAGTTTCCTTATTTCCTATCGCTCCGACCAGCGTCTGGGCTTCTTCAGATGGTGGCAATTGAAATTGCACCTGCTTTCCTGCCACCTCTGCCGGAAATACGCCCGTCAGATAGGAGAGCTTAATCAATCGCTGGTTGTGTATCGCGATCAATGCAGCCATTCATCCTGTGGTCACCACCTTTCCCCGGAAGCAGGCAGCCGGATCTCACAGGCTGTCAAGCAGGAGCTAAATGCTAAATAAATGTTAAAAACAGACCCTGGCAGGATCTTTTTGTAAGGTCTTTGGACCTGGCCCGTCAAACCCTCCAAATTCCATTACGTATCAATTTAAATCGATTATCATGAAAACAGACAAAAAGATCTTAAAATCCGCTTCTATGATAGCGGGAGCATTGCTAACAGGTACCCTGGCCACAAATCCTGCAGTAGGAGCAGATATCCTGGCCTACAATGACCTCGGCACTGGTTCGCAGGTGCGCAGTCACCTGATCCAGATGAATGCCCAGGAGGCAACCGGTTCCGAAACCAATGTGGTGAAGTTCGCGGAATTGAAATGCGGCGAAGGCAAATGCGGCGAAGGAGATAAGAAAGAAGCCAAAGCAACAGCCAAAAAAGGAGAAGCTGCTGCCACTGCTGAATCCAAGAGTGCAGAAGCCAAGTGTGGTGAAGGCAAATGTGGAGAAGGTGACAAGAAAGCAGACGCTAAAAAAGAAACCAAGAAGAAAAAATCAGACAAGTAAGCGTCTGATATATCATGGCGGATTGCGAGGTTAGTCATAGTGATTAATTGTGATGGTAGTAAATGTGGTTCAAACAATCCGCCTGGAACCCCGGTTCTCCGGGGTTCCTTTTACAAAAAGCTTAAAAAGAGAAACAAGATGGAAGGCATGGTAGGCATTGGACTCAGAAGAGATATTGCAGAAGAGATCCTGGATAACAAGGTACTCACTCCCGATTTTCTTGAATTTGCCCCGGAAAACTGGATGGGCATGGGCGGGGCCTGGAAGCGGGTCATGGACCGGGCCGTGGATCAATTCCCCATCACCTGTCATGGTCTGTCACTTTCACTGGGTAGTCCGGAAGAACTGGATTGGGAGTTTATCCGGCAATTGAAGGTGTTTCTGGATGAGAACCAGGTGAAGATTTTTTCGGAACACCTGAGCTACACCAAAAGCAGGAATGCCCACCTCTATGACCTTCTCCCAATCCCCTTCCGCAGCGATGCGGTGGACCATGTGGTGGATCGCATACGGCAGGTCCAGGATACGCTCGAAAGGCCCCTGGCCATTGAGAATGTATCCTACTATACACCCGTGGCAGCTGAAATGTCCGAGCTGGAGTTTGTGAATCAGATCGTGGAGCGGTCCGGGTGCCAGCTCTTGCTGGATGTAAACAATGTATATGTCAATGCCTTCAACCACCAGTACGATCCGAAGGAATTCATCAATTCGCTTCCCTTGGACAGTGTGGCCTATACCCATATGGCCGGACACGAGCAGGTGGAACCCGATCTGATCATAGATACGCACGGTCAGCCCATCATCGATCCGGTCTACGAACTATTTGAATGGACCATCGCAAAGATGGAGCCTGTGCCGGTCCTGCTGGAAAGGGACTACAACTTCGGGGATACGGAGCAAATACAATCCGAATTGCTCCACATCAAAAGCATCATTAAAAAACACTGGGGGGTGGAACATGAGTCTGCGTAAAGAAACCAGAGAGATCCAGGAGTTGTTGGGAGAATACTGCAGGACCGGTGAGGAGCGGGCGCTGCCCGGGGTCACCCCCGGCAGGATCCATCACTACCGGCGCCTGGTATGGAATGTGGTCCAGGACACCCTGGATACTGCCTTTCCCATTAGCAAGACGGCGCTGGGTAGTGAATCGTGGGAAGAGCTGGTCAGGGATTTTTTTTCGGCCGGACTCCCACAGACCCCCCAGGTTTGGAAACTTCCTTATGAATTTTACCTCTTCCATTCAAACCAGGAAACCGGAAAGCGGATGCAACATCCATGGTTGGACGATCTGCTGCTTTTTGAGTGGATGGAAATTGAGGTTCACACCATGCCCGACCGGCCCTTCCCGGAATACGCGGAGCACGGCAACCTGTTCCGTGACAGACTGGCTTTTAATCCTGAGCACGAGATCATGCCCCTTCAATACCCGGTGCATACCCACCCGGTGAACCAGGCAAAGGATCTAAAAGGGGAGTATTTTGCACTTTTGTATCGACTGCCCGAATCAGGAAATGTGCAGTTCCTGGCGCTTTCCCCCCTGAATACTTACATATTTACCCGGCTGCTGGAAACAGAGCTTCCCCTGGATGAACTTAAGGGGGAATTTGCACGCCTGGCAGGCATAGAAAGCGGTCGTTACCTGGATGATGCCCTGGAAAAATTCTTCCGGGATCTCATGGACCGGAAATTGATCCTGGGTTACTTGAGAAAATAATCCTTAACATACATAATATGAGAACCTTGTACAATAATTTTGTAGTGGGAATGGGAAAATTGAGCGATCTTCCGCTCTTGCTGTTCCGACTGATCCTGGTGGTGGGCTTCTTTGGTCCGGCCATGATGAAACTGAAGAACCTTCAAGGCATTGCCGAGTGGTTTGGCAGCATGAATTATCCCCTTCCCATGGTGAGTGCATCGCTGGCCATGGTGACCGAAGTAGCCGGAGTGATCCTTTTGTTCCTGGGATGGAGAACCAGGATCATTGCCATTCCCCTGATCTTTGTCATGGGGGTGGCCATATTCACCGTCCACTTCTCCAATGGCTTTGCAGCCGCGGACAATGGGTATGAGATTCCCCTCTATTACCTCCTGATGTTGTTCGCCCTGATGGTCTATGGATCTGGACGATACAGTCTGGATCACCTGCTGGAAAGGGCTGCGCGGAGAAAGACGGCTGCTGCATAGGAGGCGTTTTACCTCCCAAAAAGCTCAGGACGTTCCTTGTGAAAGGTGGATGCCTCCTGGTAGGCAGCTGCCACTGCAAGGACGGTCCCTTCGTCAAAGAGATTTCCCAGGAAGGAGATGCTGGTGGGTGACCCCGATTTCTTGAATCCATTGGGGACCACCACCACCGGATGGCCGGTCAGGTTTGTGGCCAGCAACTGATCGCCGCCCTGAAAGGAAGGCGTCACCACCACATCAAACTCTCTTATCTTATGATGGTAGGCCTCAATCAGGTCACGGCGTATCCGGTTGGCCTGGATATATTCCACCGCGGTAATGTACCTGGCGGTTCGGAAGAGATTGGGCCAGGCGTAACGATGCTGCCTCACCATCAGCGTGTCCCGATCCGATCGTGTGAGTTCATCAAAGGCTGCGGCAGCTTCCGCCTCCAGGATCAGCGACAGGGCCTGGGTGGGAATGTCAGGAGTCTCCAGGTCAACGGGAATCAGCTCGGCACCCATCCTCCTCAGAACCCGAAGTGTCTGGCCGTCAAAGCGGGAGACCCCATAATCCCCGTCAAAGGCATTTTTGAAATAGCCTATCCTCAAGCTAGCCAGATCCACTTCGCCTGGCCAGGTAAAACCTGCATCGATCAAGGTCTTGTCTGAGGGATCCAGCCCCCTGATGGCATCGAATACGATGGCACAGTCCATGGCACTGCGACAGATGG
>CBDTYO010000092.1:0-11595 GCA_965364615.1 uncultured Bacteroidia bacterium | reverse complement strand
CAGACAATCCGGCAACTGCAGTATTACCTGGCCAGTTATTTTGCCGAGAAGATTGAAGTGGACCGCAAAGACATGGTGGTGGTATCCATCATGCCCTGCCTGGCCAAGAAATATGAATGTCAGCGGGAAGAGTTTTCGGTGGATGGGAATCCGGATGTGGACTTCAGCATATCCACCAGGGAACTGGCACACCTGATCAAACAGGCCAACCTGGACCTGAGCAAGCTGGAGAGCACTGACTTTGATGCTCCGCTGGGTGAGTCAACAGGGGCTGCAGTGATCTTTGGGGCCACCGGTGGAGTGATCGAAGCTGCCACCCGTACCGCCTACGAACTTCATACCGGCAAATCCCTGGATTCTGTCGATTTTACACAACTCCGGGGGATGGATGGAATACGTTCAGCCACCGTGGATTTCAACGGGGTTGATATCAACATTGGAATTGCCCATGGATTGGGCAATGCCAGAAAGCTGCTGGATGAGGTAAAGGCCGGTACATCGGAATACCACGCCATAGAGATCATGGCTTGCCCGGGCGGATGTATAGGGGGCGGGGGACAACCCCTGCACCATGGAGATGCATCCATCCTGAAGGCCAGGACCCGGGCGATCTTTGCAGAAGATAAAGGCAAGGTCCTGAGAAAATCCCATGAGAATCCCTATATCCAGAAACTCTACAAGGAATACCTGGGTGAGCCCCTGAGCGAAAAGGCGCATGAATTGCTTCATACGCACTATTTTGATAAGAAGAAGAAAATATTCCAGGTGTAAACAGCAAATTCAGAAAGAGATATGTCAAGCGTTAAGATAGAACTCAGACAAGACCAGGTGGATAAGATCCATGCCATTTGCGATTCCTTTGGCAACCTGGAAAGTGAACTGATCAATGTGTTACATAAAAGCCAGGCTGCTTTTGGATACCTTCCGGCAGAAGTACAGGAGGTCATTTCAGAGAAGATGAACATTCCTGCTGCCAAGGTTTACGGGGTGGTGACCTTCTATTCGTTTTTCACCATGATTCCCAAAGGCAAATTTCCCATATCCATCTGTACCGGCACCGCCTGTTATGTGAGGGGGGCCGAGACCGTGCTCGCCGAATTCAAGAAACACCTGAAGATAGAGGTGGGCGAGACCAGCGAAGATGGCCTTTTTTCCCTGAGCTGCCTCAGGTGTGTGGGAGCCTGCGGCCTGGCTCCGGTGGTCCAGGTAGGCGAAAAAACCTATGGCCGCGTTGCCCCCGACGATGTGGAGGCCATACTCAAAGAGTACCAACAATAGCTTAGACTTCAAAAATAAGGGGTTTACCATGGGGCTTCCGGGCCCCCTTTTTGTGTGAATGCCATTGACATACAATGAACTGCCATTGGTGGCTGCCCCGGTCATCTTGATCAACAGGATTTGATTTTGGCCAGGAAATGCATTATGTTTGTAATGGACGTAAGATTGGAAAACTTTGATGATGATGAGGGCAAGGGCATTGACCCATGTAATTGGTGTTTCCATTCTTATAATTTCTGCATGTACCAGCTATAAATCCGCAGAGCGAATGCCTGTGACCACGGATTCGGAGCTGGCGAGAGAATTGTATGAAACCGGATTGGTGGCTTATGACCAGTTCAAGGGAGAACTGGCATGGCATAATTTTCAGTATGCCATCCGCGAAGATCCCGATTTTTTCATGGCCCATTACTGGATGTACTTCATGACCAGCGAGAAATCGAAAGAAATCGCTGAAGACGTATTTCAGTCCGATGTGGATCTGACCGAAGGGGAAGAGTTGATCAAAACCTCCCTGAAATACCTCATGGACGGACAGAATGAAAAGGTGGTGGAGGTCCTGAAGAGGGTGGTCGACCTTTACCCAAAGGATCCGCATGTGCACAAGATACTGTATCTTTTGCAGCTGCGTTACCTGAAGGACAATGAAGGAGCCATAAAGTCCATGGAGAGGACCGTTGAAGAAGTGCCCGGATATGCTCCAGTGTATAATTTCCTTGGCTATGCCCACATGTACATCGGGGAGTATGAAATGGCCGAGCAGGCTTTTGATACGTATATCCGGCTGGCACCCACCCAGGCCAATCCCTACGACTCCAAAGGGGATTACTTCATGGAGACCAAGCAGTTCGAAGAAGCCTACAATAGCTATATGAAAGCTTATGAAATTGACTCTGGTTTCGATATTAGTAAGAAGAAAGCCCTGAAGGCCAAGGAGATGATGGAAAGGGTGAATGCTTAATCGGCCTTGATTTTCATGTAGAAGTAACTCTTCTTCTTCTCAATTTCATCGTAGGTATATATTTCCCCCTTGTGTTTATTGGCAAAACTCAAGAGCGCAAAATCGCCAATACACATGATATTATGGCTCAGGAGAAGCGTGGCCGATAACAGGGTCCATTCTGTGAACCAGATGGCAGTCACAGAAATGATGGCAGCATTGATGACCGCGAAGGGCGTCAGGGCCAGGAAGCGCAGCTCATTCCGGGATATGGGAAAACGGTCGGCTGTGACAAAGAAAATAAATTGCTGGAAATCGACTCCGAAGCGGATGTGCCGTGTGCCAAGAAGCCGGTATGCCAGGCCGTGCAGGAGCTCGTGGGGGGCAATGATCAGGATGCTCCCCGAAAAGATACCTCAGGATTTGCCAGAATACCCTTCCCCCGTCCAGTTGGTCTGCGGTAAGTGCCCATACGATGTAAATCAAGATGAATAGGGCCGTAGCCAGGTTCAGGGCCATGAATATCACTGCCGCTTTTTCCTTTCCCCCAATGTGATTCAGGACAAAAGGAGTCATTTCACTGAAGTCCAGTTCCAGGATTTTCCTGTACAGGGTTTCATTCTGAAGGGTATGCACATCGGGTCTGCTCATGCCACAAGTTTTTCCTGATTGTCATGGGATTTCACTATTTTGTGCCGACTTTCGTGCGCTCAAAATACTAAATGAAAAGCAATCCATCAACCGGCATCCTGTTTGCCTTCGGGGCCTCACTGGCCCTGGCAGCTTCGTTTGTTTTTTCAAAATCGGTGCTGAATCAATTGAGCATCGTCCAGTTCGGATTGATCTGGTTTTCCCTGGGAGTGGTCTGGAACGGGTCCTGGTTCATGGCACGAAGGGATTTCAGGAAGCTTGGAGAATCACTGGGCAGGAAAACGGGCGTGGCGTTGGTCATCGCCTTATTGGAAGGTGGAGCCACAGGTTTGTTTTATCTGGCCATACAGGCCATGGAGAATCCAGCGGTGGTCTCCTTTATCGGGAACATCGGGCCGGTATTTGTGACCCTCATGGGTATATTACTGCTGAAGGAAAGATTTCGAAATAGCCAGATGGCCGGCATCCTGATTACCATCATCGGCCTGTTTGTGATCAATTACCGTCAAGGTGGATTTGCCGGATTTCTGGACCCCGGGGCCATTTATGTGATCCTGGCCTCTTTCCTTTTTGCCCTGGCTACCATCTTTGGCCGGCGTTTTCACCGCTACCTGGTTCCGGGATACATGTCTTTGCTACGCACCATTTTGCTGGCAGCCACCATGGCCATCCTTTTTATCAGGACGGGCAATATGCCAGCGATCACCCTGCCTTTGTGGCGGGACCTGGCCATCGGATCCCTTCTGGAAACACTCATTGTGATCATATTTGCATACCAGGCCCTTAAATTGATCGAAGCCACAAAAACCTCACTGATCATCAGCACCAAAGGGGTGTGGACCCTGGTTCTGGCCTGGGTGTTCCTGGGGGTGTTCCCGTCTGCCCTTGAACTGATAGGCGGCTTGCTCACCCTGCTGGGCGTATGGTTAATTACCTGGGTGCGTTCGCCTGGTCGTTGAGGATGAATGGATAACTGGTTCGTTTGGACGCTTTGCGCGCATACCTGCGGGCTTCGGTTTGTAATCCCTTCCGGGCATGAAGTCTTGATAGGCCCATAAAAGCCATGGCTGCATAAATATCAGCAAAAGGTCCAAAGGAATCTGTCATCGCCAGCAGATCTTGGTAGGCCCGGCCAGCCACTGGATCATTGTTACTTTGCTTTTCTGCCACATAGGCCCTGGCCAGGGTACGAATCATTTCTGACCAGGCATCCTTTTGTCCATCCATGGATCTGAGCACCTCCTCGGCTTCTCCAAAGCGTCGTTCGTGGAGGAGGATGGTGATAAGGTGCCCCTGGTAGTATATGTTTCGCGGGTAATCCTTGTGCAGCCGGCGGGCATATATGGCAGCGGTCTGCAGGTCCTCCTCATACTTCAGCTGGATCAGCGACATGAAAAGCATGGCCTCCACTTTCAGGTATACGGCATGGTTGATGGCATGGTTGAGTTGCTGCAGTCCCAGCTTTTTGTCTCCCTTCTGCATGAAAGACAGCAAGGGTTTGTAAACCGGGTGGGCTTCGGGGTAGGCTTCAATGTAATAGTTATACAGACCGGTCTGAAATAGAACTCCACAAAATCCTCCTTCAATCCAAATCCTTCTTTGGTTCGTTTGTACATGGTTCTCAGGTCCGGGACCAATTTTCCGGATTTGCCATTGTCTGCCCAGAACATGGCTTGAAAGGCTCTGCCAAACAGGTCAAAGAAAACACCTTCCAGATAGGTTTCTTCCCGTTCAATAAGGGTTTCGGCCATATGCACACATTGCTCCATCAATTGTACAAAACGATCGGAAGCCTGATCTTCCGGCAGGAGAGGAAAATGCTCCCAGTAGAGGATCAAAGCTTCAAGAAAAACAGGGGCCGGATGGTCCGGGGTGGCCCTGAGGAGTTCTTGCTGGATTTTCCGGGCATCCTCAAATGCAAAGTTGTAGGTGTGATTCAGGCCGGTATTTACTTTCTCAAGCAGACCGGGACGATCGAGGTAAGAAAGCTGCGAGAAAAGAGTGGACCAGCCCAGCACCAGCAGCAAGCCTATGGCACACCATCTAAGCATCGTCTAAAGATAAAAATAAATGAAGGCCATCCACCTGGGTGGACGGCCTTCTCATGAACCGGTAATAAAGCTTGAACAAATAACCCTAAACTACTTCATTGCAAGATGACCATTACCGGTTGTATATATATTAGTTGCATCCACCAGCAGCGGCTGCAGCTTTGGAAGCCATTTTGGGAGCGGGAATGATCACTGCATCAATTACATGCACCACTCCATTGTCTGCCTTGATGTCGGCCATAGTCACCATGGCATCGTTGATATATGCTTTCCCGTCTTTGAATTTCACTTTGATTTTCTCTCCCTGAAGGGTAGCGATCATTTGCCCATCGGACAGATCCTTGGCATATGCTTTTCCTGCTACTGCATGGTAGAGCAATATATTTGCCAGATCTCCAGTGGGATCTTCCAGCAGTGCAGCTACAGTTCCCTCTGGCAGAGCCTTAAAGGCCGCATCGGTGGGAGCGAAAAGGGTAAAGGGTCCGGCCCCTTGCAGATCATCGGCCAGTTCAGCGGCAATCACCGCAGCCTCAAGGGTGGTATGATTTTCACTGCCAACCACAATGTCAACTACCGTTTTCTGACCCATGGCGGTATTTACAAAGAATACCATCAATACAGCGATGAAAGTCATTCTCATCATTTGTACCGGAGTCATCAGTTCCAATTGTTTTGCTTTTGTTTTCATGTCGATAATGTTTAATGAATAGTTATGCCTGTTAAACATAGCCCTGAGCATAATGTTTAATAAATTAACATAATAAGTTCAACAAAAAACATAAAACGCAGATATACAGTCAATTAACATTATACAATGTAGGGGCTTTTAACAAATGAGATGTTGTGAAATAGGGCCTTGAACATGCGTTTTTTTTGCACTTTTGTGTTTCATGCACGCCGGGATGATTCAGATCGGAGATATTATCGTCAACAGGGACCTGTTTGATGAGCATTTTTTCTGCCACCTGGAAGAATGCGAAGGCAGTTGTTGTGTGTATGGGGACGCCGGTGCTCCTCTGGAACAGCAGGAGACCCAATCGCTGGAAAAGCATCTTGCACAGATCAAACCCTATTTGAGGGCGGAAGGCCTGCGTGCAGTGTCAGGGCAGGGTGCCTGGGTTCCCATTATTACGGAACGAGAAACATTAGGTGGAGATGGCGACAAAGTGACCCCGCTGGTAGGCCGCGAAGAATGTGCCTATGCGGTATTTGATGAAGGCATTGCCCGCTGTGCCATTGAGCAGGCCTATGAGGCTGAAGCCATACCCTTCAGAAAACCGGTCTCCTGCCACCTGTATCCCATCAGGGTGAGCAAACTGAAACAGGGCATAGCCCTTAATTATCACCGCTGGACCATTTGTGAACCAGCCCGGATTCTGGGGAAGAAAGAAGGGATCCCTGTCTTCAGATTTTTACAGGACCCCATAACGCGGGTTTTCGGAGAGCCGTTTTACGAGGAACTGGAAACGGTGTACCGCGAATTGAAAAAGCGGGATGGAACCTAAAAAGATCACTTATATAATATTATACTATGGAAACAATTAAAAAGTACGTGGAAAACCACAAGGACCGGTTCCTGGAGGAGCTCTTTGAGCTGATCAGGATTCCTTCAGTCAGTTCGAAAAAAGAAGCCAAAGAGGATATGATCAGGGCGGCCGATCACATAAAACAATCGCTGCTTGCTGCTGGCGCTGATCATGCAGAAGTAAAAGAAACCTCCGGATGGCCTGTGGTATATGGATATAAAATGGTGGATGAATCCCTGCCCACTGTGCTGGTTTACGGGCATTATGATGTGCAACCCGCAGAACCCCTGGATCTGTGGGATTCGCCACCCTTTGAACCGGAGGTGCGCGATGGTAAGATTTTTGCCCGTGGGGCTGACGATGACAAAGGCCAGCTGTTTATGCATGTAAAGGCATTTGAATTGATGAATGCCACCGGAAGCCTGAGCTGCAATGTAAAATTCATGGTGGAAGGGGAGGAGGAGATTGGTTCTCCCAGCCTGAAGCAATTTTGCAAGGAGAACAAGGAACTCCTGAAGGCTGATATCATCCTGATATCTGATACCACCATGATTGCCCGGGATATTCCTTCCATCACCGTGGGACTGAGGGGGCTCAGTTACCTGGAGGTGGAGGTCACCGGACCCAACAGGGATCTGCATTCAGGTCTGTACGGCGGTGCCGTGGGGAATCCTGCCAACCTGCTGGCGTCCATGATTGCCTCGCTGACCGACGAAAACAACCACATCACCATCCCAGGGTTCTATGATGATGTGGCGGAAGTTTCAGAGGAAGAGCGTGCTGAGATGGCCAAGGCCCCCTTCGACCTGGAAGAATATAAGAAAGCCCTGGATATTGAACATGTGGTGGGAGAAAAAGGCTACTCGACCAATGAGCGTACCGGAATCCGACCCAGTCTCGATGTGAACGGAATCTGGTCGGGATACACCGGGGAAGGGGCCAAGACCGTCCTGCCCTCAAAAGCCCATGCAAAGATTTCCATGCGCCTGGTTCCCCATCAGGACTCCAGGAAAATCGATGAACTCTTCATCAAACACATGAAGAATATTGCACCAAAGGGAACCAAAGTGGAAGTCAAGAGCCTTCACGGGGGCCAGGGATACGTTACCCCCATCGATTTTCCTGCCTACAGGGCGGCAAGCCGAGCCTTCGAGCAGAGCTTCGGGAAAATACCCATTCCTGTGAGGAGCGGTGGAAGCATTCCCATTGTATCGGATTTTGAGGAGGTGCTGGGAATTAAATCCATTCTCATGGGCTTCGGACTCGACTCTGATGCCATCCATTCTCCCAATGAAAACTATCCCCTCTTTAACTTTTACAAGGGCATTGAGACCATCCCGCTGTTTTACAAGTATTTCGTCGAAGAGATGAAATAGGGCAATTCCATGCATGAAAAAAAGCCGCTCAGCATATCTGGGCGGCTTTTCTTTTTTACACAAAAATTCTTAATCCCGTCTTTTTCCTAGGGGTTAAAGGAAAATAAATTAAAAAAATATTGAAGAAGATGTGAAAAATAGGGGGCAAACATAAAAAAAGTATATATTTGCATCTTCAAACCCTTATTTTTTACATACACTAAACAGTATCATTATGGCGGTTATAAGATTTAAAGCATTGGAACAGGTTTTTGACAGGAAACCCATGCATGTGGCTCCCCCCTCGGACAAAACTTCTGACTACTACGCGATCAATGTGTTTGATAAGCCAAAAATGCAGAGATATCTCTCAAAAGATGCTTACAATCACGTAATGGATGCCATTGACAGAGGAACTCCCATCGACAGGAGAAAGGCTGATTCAGTGGCTGCTGGCATGAAAGCCTGGGCCACCGAAAGAGGTGCCACCCATTACACCCACTGGTTCCAGCCACTCACCGGAGGAACGGCTGAAAAGCACGATGCCTTTATCCAGCCCACCAATCACGGAGGCGTGGTAGAGTCTTTCTCAGGGGAAGCACTTGCCCAGCAGGAGCCGGATGCTTCTTCCTTTCCCAGCGGGGGAATCAGGAATACTTTTGAGGCCCGCGGATATACGGCCTGGGATCCCACCTCGCCGGCTTTTATTATTGAGAATACCCTGAGTATACCCACGGTGTTTATTTCTTATACCGGGGAAGCACTGGACCACAAGACTCCCCTGTTGAAGGCACTGAATGTGGTGGATAAGGCAGCCACTGAAGTATGTCAGTTGTTTGACAAGAACGTAAACTCGGTGCAAGCCAACCTGGGTTGGGAACAGGAGTATTTCCTGATCGATGAGGCGCTTTATTATGCCCGCCCCGACCTGGCATTGACCGGCCGTACCCTGATGGGGCATGCCTCTGCCAAGGACCAGCAGCTCGATGACCACTATTTTGGTTCTATTCCTGAAAGGGTCATGGCCTTTATGCATGACCTGGAATCGGAGGCCTACAAGTTGGGCATCCCTGTAAAAACAAGGCACAATGAGGTGGCTCCCAACCAGTATGAGCTTGCTCCTGTGTTTGAGGAGTGCAACCTGGCGGTGGATCACAACGTGTTGATCATGGACCTGATGAAGAAGGTTTCCAGGCACCATGGATTCAGGGTTCTTTTCCACGAGAAGCCTTTCCAGGCCATCAATGGAACCGGCAAACACAACAACTGGTCCCTGGCTACCGATACCGGAGTAGTGCTGCATAAACCCGGAAAAAACCCTAAATCGAACCTTCAGTTCCTCGCCTACGTGGTCAATACCATCAAAGCAGTTTTTGATTACCAGGATCTCTTAAGGGCGAGTATTGCTTCGGCTTCCAATGCCCACCGTCTTGGGGCCAACGAAGCTCCTCCTGCCATCCTGAGCTGCTTCCTCGGATCCGAGGTTTCATCCATGCTGGATCAGCTCGAAGAGCAGGTGACCAGCAAAAAGATGAGTCCGGATGAGAAAACTGCCCTGAAGCTGGATATTGGAAAGATCCCTGAGATATTGCTTGACAATACGGACAGGAACCGGACCTCACCATTTGCTTTCACGGGAAACCGTTTTGAATTCCGGGCCGTGGGAGGAAGCTGTAATCCGGCTACGCCCATGACCATTTTGAACGCCGCAGTGGCGGCCCAGTTGAGGGACTTTAAAAAGGAGGTGGATGCGCTGATCGAATCGGGTGTAAAGAAAGATGAAGCCATTTTCCAGGTTCTTAGAGAGTATATTATCGCCTCCAAAGCCATTCGTTTTGAGGGAGATAACTACAGCGAAGATTGGATCAAGGAGGCTGCCAAACGCGGACTGACCAATGTAACCGATGTGCCCGAGGCGCTTTCAGCATACCTGAGCGACAAATCCAAGAAACTATTCTTTGACCTGGGTATTTTCACCGAAGCAGAACTGGAAGGTCGTGTGGAAGTGATGTTTGAACAGTACACCATGAAAATACAGATCGAAGCCAGGGTGCTGGGAGACCTCTCCATCAACCATATCGTGCCAACGGCAGTGAAATACCAGAACAGGCTGGTGGAAAACGTGCTCGGGCTCAAGCAAATCTACGGGGATGAATACACCAAGCTGGCCGGGAACCGGATTCAACTGATCAAGGAGATTTCCGACCATGTCACAGCCATTAAGAATGGCGTGAATGAGATGATGGACGCCAGGAAAGTGGCCAATAAGATGGAAGATGAAAAGGCGAAGGCCAAAGCATATTCCAAGAATGTGGCACCCTACCTCGATAAGATCCGTTACCACATTGATAAGCTCGAGTTGATTGTGGATGATGAGATATGGCCACTGCCCAAGTACAGGGAGTTGTTATTTTCGAGCTAACCCTCATACCAAGCTATATTTCCAAAGGCCTCCTGTTTGCGCAGGGGGCCTTTTGCTTCCAATAAATGGGGATATCTTCCGTTTTATTATCATAGAAAAAAAAGGTAATTTTATCAAATTGATCAAACGGGTATCCGACGATGAATAAGATCTTACAGTATATTTCCCTGGCCATGATGACCGCAATCCTGATTTCCGCACCGGTGGAGGGACAGAAAAAGCAAAAAGATGCCAGGGCCCAGGCTGCTTTTGAGGCAGGAGAATATTTCGAGGCCATTGACCTCTATAAGAACGCTTATAACAAGGTGAGCGACAAGGCACAAAAGACCGCAGTGCTGTTCAGGATCGGGGAATGCTACAGAATTCTGGGAGAGGCCCGGTCCGCTGAACTCTGGTACAGGAAAGCATTGCGGGAGGACTACCAGGATCCCATTATATTTCTGAGATACGGACAGATGATGCTCATCAATGAAAAATACGAAGAAGCAGAGGAGCAATTCAAGCAATATAAGGATCTTGTTCCTGATGATCCGAGGGGAAATGTGGGCATTGAATCCTGCGAAGCGGCCCTGTTGTGGATCGATAATCCCACCGGCTACATTGTGGAAAATATGCGCAATTTCAATTCCCGGCAGAGGGATTTTAGCCCGGCCTACGTAAATGAGGACTACAACGAAATCTATTTTACTTCCACCCGCGAAGATGCCACCGGGAATGAAACCCATGGTGCCACAGGGCAGAATTTTGCCGACCTGTTCTCGTTCAGCATGGACCGAAAGGGAAAGTGGAGGATACCGGTCCCTGTGGAAAGCCTGAATTCTGAATTTGAGGATGGTTCTCCCAATTTCTCCTCTGACTTTTCCACCATCTATTTTACCAGGTGCAAAAAGGGAAAGAACCAGCAGCTGGGTTGCCAGATACTTTCCGCCAATGCCAGGGGAGGGGAATGGTCAGAACCCAAAGTGGAACTGGAGGCATTGGGTGACAGTGTCACAACGGCCCATCCTGCCATTTCTCCGGACGGACTCACCCTCTATTTTGTGTCTGACATGCCCGGTGGCCTTGGTGAGAATGATATCTGGAAAGTGACCCGTTCCGACGAGGGAGGCACCTGGGGTGCACCGGTGAATCTTGGGGAGGAGATCAATACTCCCGGAAATGAACTCTATCCCTTTGTTCACAACGACGGGACCCTTTATTTCTCTTCAGATAGCAGGGTAGGTCTGGGGGGACTGGACATCTATAAGGCCACCCTGGATGAGACCCGGAGCTGGAGGCTGGAAAACATGAAGCCTCCCATCAATTCGCCCGAGGATGATTTTGGGATTGTTTTTGAACAAGAATTGGAACGCGGGTTTTTCAGTTCTTCCAG
>CBDTYO010000091.1:0-11605 GCA_965364615.1 uncultured Bacteroidia bacterium | reverse complement strand
CGGAGAGATCAATACGACCATTTCCGGACTTTCGGAAGGGATACTCTGGGATTTCCAGGACAACTCCCTGGCCGGTTTCCTGCTGGAGTATTTCGGCATTCACAAGCACCTCATCCCCGATATTGTACCCACGTTTTCCGAACAGGGCCGCCTGTCAGCCAACGCCGCAGAGGAACTTGGATTGGCTCCTGGGATTCAGATCGCCTACCGCGCCGGGGACCAACCCAACAATGCTTTCTCACTGAATGTGCTGAACCCGGGGGAAATTGCAGCCACTGCAGGCACCTCAGGAGTGGTTTACGGGGTAAGCGACGAAGTGAAATACGATCCCCAGAGCAGGGTCAATACCTTTGCCCATGTGAACCACAGCCCGGAACTGAATCGCCTGGGCGTACTCCTGTGCATCAATGGCACAGGGATCCAGTACTCCTGGCTGAAACAGCAACTGGCCCAGCGTGAAATGAATTATCCGGCCCTTAATGATCTGGCCATGGAAGCGCCCATCGGATCCGATGGTTTGCTCATGCTGCCCTTCGGGAACGGGGCAGAAAGAATGCTGGGGAACAAAAATGTGGGAGCGACGGTGAAGAACATCAATTTCAACATCCATACCTCTGCTCACCTGGTCCGTTCCGCACAGGAAGGGGTAGCCTTCTCCATGCACTACGGCATGAAGATCATGAAGGAGATCGGGATCCATCCTACGGTGATCCGTGCCGGTCTGGCCAACATGTTTCTCAGCCCTGTCTTCAGGGATACCCTGGCCGAAATATCCGGTGCCACCATCGAGCTGTATGATACCGATGGTTCCATTGGGGCAGCCAACGGAGCAGGCATTGGTTCCGGCACCTTCGGATCCTTCCAGGAAGCTTTTGCCAACCTGAATAAGTTGATGGTGGTTGAACCCACCCACCAGCACGTTGAACAGTATGACGAGGTGTATGGTAAATGGTGCGAGGTGCTCGAAAGATGCCTGACTGGATGATCATGTTGCAAAGGATTGGTTTACATATAGGAAGGATATTACATACATATAAAACACATTAGATATGGACTATTTATTAGGTGACAAAGAGTATTTCCCGGGCATCGGGAAAATCAAATTTGAGGGAAGGGAATCTGACAATCCCCTGGCTTTTAAATTCTATAATGAAAACAAGGTGGTGGGGGGCAAAACCCTGAAGGAGCACTTGCGTTTTGCCATTGCTTACTGGCACACCTTCTGCGGAACCGGCGAGGATCCCTTCGGTCCGGGCACCCAGATCTTCCCCTGGGCCACCGGGGAAAGCCACATTGCCAGGGCAAAAAACAAAATGGATGCTGCATTTGAGTTTTTCACCAAGATCGGTGCCCCCTATTATTGCTTCCATGACATCGATCTGGTTTCGGAAGGGGCTTCGGTGGAGGAGTATGAGTCGAACCTCCGGACCATGGTGGAATACGCCAGACAAAAACAGGCAGATTCGGGGGTCAAATTGCTCTGGGGCACCGCCAACGTGTTCTCCAATCCCAGGTACATGAACGGAGCGGCCACCAATCCTGATTTTCATGTGCTGCCCCGGGTGGCTACCCAGGTGAAGAATGCCCTGGATGCCACCATTGCCCTGGGCGGCGAGAATTATGTGTTCTGGGGGGGACGTGAAGGATACATGTCTTTGCTGAACACGGACATGAAGCGGGAACAGGAGCACCTGGCGCAGTTTCTTCACATGGCCAGGGATTATGCCCGCGGCAAGGGATTCAAAGGACCCTTCCTCATTGAACCCAAACCCATGGAACCCACCAAGCACCAGTATGACTTTGATACTGCCACGGTGATCGGCTTTTTGAATAAATACGGACTGGCCGGGGACTTCAAAATGAACATCGAGGTGAACCACGCCACCCTGGCCGGTCATACCTTCCAGCACGAGCTGCAGGTGGCTGTGGATAACGGACTGTTCTGTTCCATCGATGCCAACCGGGGCGATTACCAGAATGGATGGGATACCGATCAGTTCCCCATCAACCTCTACGAGTTGGTTGAATCCATGTTCCCGATCATCCAGGCAGGCGGTTTTACCACCGGGGGCATCAACTTCGATGCCAAAACCCGCCGGAACAGCACAGACATGGAAGATATCTTCATTGCGCATATCGCAGGGATGGATGCCTTTGCCCGGGCTTTTGAGATTGCCCTGGAAGTGCTGGAGAATTCGCCCTACCGCCGGATGAAGGCGGATCGATACAAATCCTTTGACAGCAGGGAGGGTGCAAAATTCGAAAAAGGGGAAATGGACCTGGAGCAACTGAGCGCGCTGGCCAGAACTTTTGGCGAACCCAGGCAGATCTCCGGGAAGCAGGAGCTCTACGAAGCCCTGATCAACCAGTATATAAAATGAAAAAGATGAAAAATAAGAATTTCGCTGTGATAACGGCCTTATTCACTGGGGTCGCTTTCACCTTCACTGCTTGTACGGGATCATCCCGGGACCCTGAAAGCATCCGCTTTTATGCAGGCTCCTCCGGCAGCCAGGAACATTCCATCTTCCTCTGTGAGCTGGAAACAGGATCACAAACCTTTGCCGTGCTGGATTCCTTTGCCGGGGCAGCCGGAGCATCTTACCTGGCACCCTCTCCCGGTTTTGAGTTCCTCTATGCCATCAACCAGGACCTGGCTGGACCTGAGAAAAAACACTCCTCGGTCACTTCTTTCAGGGTCAGTCCAGAGACACGCGGCCTCAGCGTGATCAACTCCCAATCCAGCGAAGGAAGCGGGATCTGCTACATCCATTCCAGTCGGGATGGAAAATTCCTCTTTGCAGCCAACTATGGCAGCGGTCATGCCACCTCACTGCCTGTGAACGCAAGGGGAGAAATCCAGCCTGCCGCCAGTGTGGTGATTGGAGAAGGGAGCGGACCCGTGGCCAGCAGGCAGGAAGGACCCCATGCCCACCAGGCGATGCTGGATCCTTCCCAGCACTTCCTGCTGGTCCCCGATCTGGGAACCGACAAGGTGATGATCTATGGCTTCGATGCACAAAGCGGACAACTTACACCCCATACGGACCAACCCTTTTTCAGCCTGGCGCCCGGGGCAGGACCCAGGCACCTGGCCTTTCACCCTGACGGTAAATCCCTGTTTGTGGTGAATGAACTGAATTCCACCCTCACCGCCTGTTCCTGGAATTCCTCCACCGGGGAATTGAAGGAAATCAATACGGAAAGCACCGTTGACGATGGCCATGAAGGAATGAAATACCCGGCTGCCGTCAGGGTGCATCCCAATGGCCGGTATGTCTATGCCTCCACCCGCGGTGAGAACAGCTGCATATCTGTTTTCCGCATAGGAAAGCAGGGCCCGGTGGAGCGCATCCAGGTAATGGAGCAGGTACCCTTCTGGCCCAGGGATTTTAACCTGGACCCTTCTGGACGCTACCTGATTTCAGCCGGGGAACGGTCCAATGACATCCGGCTTTATACCATCGACCAGGAAACTGGAATGCTTGAAGAGACAGCATGCAGCCTGAAGCTGCCGGCCCCTGCAAATATTCTGTTCCTGGAATAAGTCGCCTGCGGGAAATACCGGATTGGAAGGGATCAAGGGAGGCAAGAATTTAAAACAGTCTCACTATGCCATAGACACCCACCATCAGAATGGCCACACAGGAGATGAACAGGAGCACTTTGTAGATCCTTCCGGGAGGCACTACTTTCTCTCCCGGTCCGAAACGAAACCAGATCCCGCCGATGACCACAATAAATAACATCACAAAGGTGGCTATCCCTCCAATGGTAACCATCAATACCGGGAGTTTGATCAACAGGAAGGCGATGGTCCAGAGCACTGGAAAAACGATGGCCAGGACCCGGATGGTCCGCAAACGTATGCGCACATTGCTGAAATCGATCCAGCCTACCACTCCGAACAGATCCGAAAATACCCGTGTACGGATGGCCAGTGCCGCAAAAAGTGTGGAAAACAGCACCGCAAATGAACCTGCCAGAAAAATATTCTTGGCAGTGGGACCCACTGATTCGGTATAAATCCGCGACAAGGTTTCGATCATCTGATACCCCTCCGGAAGATCGCCCCTTTCATAGAGGATGGAAGCTCCCAGCAGGAAAAACGCTGCAGTGACTAACGTATAGACCACCATGGATAAAAATGCATCCATATACATGACACGGATCCACCCCCGGGCTCTTTGTTCCCAGGCAGGTGACCCTTCCCTACTTCCGGTAAAGCGGGCATACCCCTTTTCGATGCACCAGTAGTTATAACTCAGGATCTCGTCGCCTCCCACCCCGGTAAGGCCAAAAGCCGCAAAGGCAAAACCCACCGTTCCCCTGGGCAGCTTTAAGGACAGACCCTCAGCAATATCCGGCCAGCCAATGGCAAAGTCAGTGTTCTGGACCATAAAGAGTGCCAGCAGCGTAAACAGTGTAAAAAGCCCCATAAAGACCAGGGATATTTTTTCCACCACCTCATAAAAGCCAAACAACATCACCGTGATCACCACAAAGGCCACCACGATGGTCCAGACCCCAATAGAAAGTACCGGCAATGCCATGTGAAGGATAATGGCCACGCCCCCGATGATCCCTCCCAATTGGAGCGGTTTGAAGATCCACAGCACCAGCCAGGACCAAGCAGCCCAGCTGATCTTCTTACGTCCGAAGCGCGGCCCTGGCATTTCATTCATCAGGGTCATGGCTGTAACCCCACGGGTAATGGACAAACGGCCAAACTCCAGCTGCAGCACGATCTTCACCAGGCAGGAGACCAGGATGACCCACAGGGTGACAAATCCGGCCTTCGCTCCCAGGGAAGTGGTGGCAATAAGTTCGCCCGAACCCACTACGGAAGCAGAGAGAATAAATCCGGGCCCCAGGAACCTGAGCTTTTGTCTTACACTTTCAGGAGCATTTTGAACGGACTCCTTATTCATCATGTAAGGATCCGCTAATGGTCGGCTGTTCATTCACCTAAAATATCAATAATAGTCAGAACAGCCGCAAAGCTGTAAATTTATCTTGCCACGCCTGATCTTTTGCACGAACATTAGTACCTTTTCACCGCAGTCCCATTTTGTTGGGACAAATGCAACAGGTCCTGATAAACCAATGGGACCTTAGGAAGTTAATCCATTTTTACATTTGACAAACAATCAATAGAAAACATGGAAAAAATGGAAAAGAAGATTTTATTCCTGGAAGTACAGAAACAAAATCAGAAATGGATTTGGTTTTTGATTATTGCCTTATGTGGCACCATCCTTTTTGGAGCCGTTCAACAAATCATATTCAATAAGCCGTTCGGGACGCATCCCATGCCCGATTGGGGCTTTATCCCCTTATTCGGGCTACTGGCCCTTTTTGGGTATTTGCTCATGGGAAGTCGTCTTTACACCGAAATAAGAAGAGATAGCATAAGCTACCGGTATGCCCCGTTTCACAAAAGTGCAAATGTCCTGACACGCGATCAGATAAGCGAATGTTATGTTAGGTTTTACAGTCCTGTGAGGGAGTTTGGCGGTTGGGGGATGCGAACCGCACTGAACAAGAAGAACGGGAAAGCATACAATGTAAGCGGAAAAGTGGGTATCCAGCTGGAATTAAAAGACGGACGAAAAATCCTGATCGGCACTAACAAAGGGAAGGAAGCCGAACAGGCCCTGAAAATATTCCGAAAAACAAACTGAGATGGAAATAATTAAGGCCGCAGTGTTTGTACAGAGCTTTATCTGGGCCAGCCTTTTGTTAAGAAGAACATCCAGGAACCAATGGCCCATGGCAGTCTCCTTCCTGTTCCTCTTTATCTTATATCTGCTGCTATACATCGGCACTGTATTCGAGAGCCAGGTCCCAGCGATTCTGGCCCCTATCCTTACCATGCTGCTAATCATTGCTCTCAGCTTCCACCCATTGAAAAAACTGCCCCTTGTGTTCAAAGGGAAGGAAATCAATCCTGCATGGTCGCTGGCTCCGGCTTTTATTCTATTGGCAGCTTACTGTATCTGGACCGGAATGCCGGTAAAAGTGTTCTGGATGTGTGTGATCCTGTTTGGAACAGCCACTTTGATCTTAGACTCTTATGCATTTCTCAAACAACTGAAGAAGAAAGCGATACCTGGCAGCCTCTTGGATGATACGCAGTCTAAACTTAGTATGCTGCTGCTGGTGGATAAATTGCTAGTCCTGCTCTTTGCCTTTTATCTATTGATTTTTCCTGCGAAGAATGAAGACAGTTACATCGCAACGAGAAACAGCATGCATTTTCTGATTGCCATCCTGACCTTTGTGACAGGATACATGACCGTATCAGCTTTATTTCAATCAGAGTCTCAGAAGAAAGGAATGAAACAAAAGAAGATGGTCAGCGGTGATGCCCAGGAGCTAATCGGGAAAGTAAACCGTTTGATGCATGATCAAAAGCCTTACCTGGATAATGAATTAACCTTGGACAAGATGGCTGATATGCTGGAACTTAGTGAAAATGAATTGACCAGGCTCCTGAATCATGAGATGGATACCAATTTTTATACCCTGGTCAATGACTACCGGATGGAAACCGTATTGAAAAAACTAAAAGATTCTGATAGGAGGAAATTCACCATCATGGCTTCCGCCTATGAGAGTGGCTTTAATTCCAAATCCACCTTTTACAGGATTTTTAAAGAATATACCCAGCGTACCCCGAAAGAGTACCTGGATGAAAACTAGCGCTGCACCCTGGCGTTCCCCTTCCAGATGCTCCATATCTGCTCCTCGTCCGCCGGCTGGGCGTAATCTGTTTCCAGGGTGGCCACCAGGGCTCCGGCGGCCCAGCCAAACTGGATCCACTTCTGTGGATCCCAACCCTTGAGGATGGCATACAGCAAACCACCCACAAAACCATCCCCGCCCCCAATCCGGTCATATACATATATGTCGCGGGGCTCCACTACATGCCAACGGCCATTCTCCGAAACAATCCCTCCCCACATATGGTGATTGGAACTGATCACCTGACGAAGGGTGGTGGCATAGACCGAAACCTGTGGAAAGGCCTCCTCGACGCGTTTGATCATGCCTTTAAAACCCTCTACCTTGGCAGCAAGGTCCCTGCCTCCGGCTTCCGGACCTTCGATCTCCAGGCACAGTTGAAAATCTTCTTCATTGCCAATCAGAATATCCGACAGCGAGGCAATCTCGGCAAAGACCTTGTGCAGCTCCTTCTCACGGCCCAACCAGAAGGAGGCATCGATATGAATTACTCTGAAAAGATATGGCCCAACCAAAAGGAGGCACGGTGGTTAAGGTCAAAAGAAATGCGGCTGCCATGCTTTTTGGCTGACCTGGCTATTTCCAGGCAAAACTGGCTGCTTTCCTGGGAAAGGGCAGCGATCAAACCGGAAAGGTGGACGATCTGGGCTCCCTCTTCCCCGAAAATGCGATCCAGGTCAAAATCCCTGGCATTGAGGGTCCTGCCTACCTCTCCGGCGCGGTCGTTGTGCACGCGGGGACCCCGGGAACCGAAACCTGCATCGGCCATATTGATCTGGTGGCGGAAGCCCCAGGGACTCCCCTGTTCCACTTCGGGGCCCTCATAATCCATGTGGCGGCTGGCCAGGTTGTCCTTGATCAAACGTGCGATGGGGCTCCCTTTCACGAACGCGGTCAGAATCTTGACGGGCAAACCCAGGTAGGAGGCTGTGCTTCCCACATTGGACTCTGCACTGGTGGCCTGCATTTTAAACAGATCGCTGCTGTGAACGGGCTGACCATTCACCGGGGTGATCCGGATTCCCATGCTGGTGGGAATGATCATCGCATAAACTGCATCCTTTCTTAACTCCATGTTAAATTGTCTTTAAGGATTATATGTACTGAAGCCTAAAAATAGCATTATTAAAATTTATGCTCATATACAAAGTCCCGCAAATTAAGCGTATCCCCCATTTCTTCCTGTAATTTCTCCAGTTGGCCGAACATGGAGATAATCTGTTCCCTGCGGTTGGCACTGTGAGCAAGGTCAAACCTTTCTTCCGGATCATTGCTCAGGTCGAAAAGCCTGACTACCCCTGCTTTGGGATACACCACCAGTTTGTAGTCGTCCCCCCTGATCATTCTTTGCAGGTCCATGTAGGCCCCATATACTGCTGGATAGGCTGATTGGCTCGACTCCCCCGAAATGAAGGATTTCAGACTGTGAAACTCCACCCATTCGGGCACCTTCCCTCCTGCGTAATCAAGGGTGGTGGCCATGATATCCTGCAGGTATACAGGCATATCCTTTCGCTGGTTCTTTGGCACATCCGGTCCCACCACAAGCATGGGAGGACGGAGGCTATGGTCGTACATGTTTTGTTTGCCCATCAAACCATGTTGTCCGACCGCGAGTCCGTGATCGGCCGAAAAGAATATGTAGGTGTTTTCGGCCTGGCCCGTCTTTTCCAGGTGATCCAGGATACGCCCGATCTGCCTGTCCATGTGGCTGATGATGGCATAGTACTCCTGCCGGTGGACCTTGACCGCATATTCTGTGCGGGGGAAAGGCGCCAGTTTCTCATCCCTCAGTGTGGCACTGCATCCCATCGAATCCTTGTAGGGGTATTCGGGTAAATAGTTTGCAGGGAGCGAAATATTCTCCAGCGGGTACATGTCCACAAATTCTCTGGGCGACTGCCGTGGATCGTGGGGTGCATTGAAGGCCACGTACATAAAGAAGGGATTTTCCGATTGCGCCGATTGGTCCAGAAAAGCCATGGTCTCGTCGGCCACCACCTCGCTCCAGTGGATGCCTCCCTCCCAGAATCCCCCAAAGGCAGTATCCCAGGGAGTCCAGTCCCAGTCCTCTTCATTCAACGGACGGTCGTACATCTCAGGCACCTGTCCGGGCATTCCTCCCCGCACCGATCCCACCTGATGAAATATGTCCGGTGGCTGGATGTTCACATGCCATTTGCCGGTCATGTAGGTATCATAACCCAGTCTTTCCATTTCCTTGCTCCAGAGCTCTCCCTGACCTGCCAGGCTGTCCAGGTGATTCTCCATGGCCTGGGCCCGCCAGAGGAACCTGCCCGTATTGAACATGGTCCTGGAGGCCACACAGATGGCTCCATGCCAACCTCCCATATTATACACCGTGCTGAAGCATGTGCCTTCCCTGGCCAGCTCATCCAGGGTGGGGGTAATCACCTCCGGATTTCCCAGTTCGTGAATGGTGTTAAAGCACTGGTCGTCGGCCAGAACGAACAGGATGTTGGGTGGGGCCTTCCTGCTGCCGCAGGAACAAAGCAGCAAAGCCGCTCCTACTAAAAATACGAAAAGTCGCATATCATGGGGTTTTCCTGGTTTCTATCTTACATACCACAGCCATCTGATCCGGAGCCTCTGCGGGGGTGATCAACGTAAGTCCTTCCGCAGCAAGGTCCCAGTGTAATTCTGCCCCGGAGCCCAGCAAAGACACAGAAAGGATCTCCAGGGGAGCTGGCAGGCTGTCAGCCGCAAAAGCTCCGAAGCGTATTTCCTCGCCGCCTCCGGGCCAGCCCAGCAGGATGGCATAGATCATATCACCCTTGGTGGTATAACGGACATCCTTGTAGGAATATTTGATTTTCAGGAATTCCTGGTGGTTTTTGAAATGTCCTTCCGGCTCTTTGGTGGGTCCCTCTCCAAAAGTGTACCAGGGCCTGGTTCCATAGATGGATTCCCCATATTCATTCAGCCACCTGCCCATATCCAGCAAAACCTGCTTTTGATTATCGGGAATGGTGCCATCGGCCATGGGCGACACATTCAGCAGAAGGACGCCGTTCTTGCTTACAATATCAATGAGCACATGGAGCACATCCTCGGAGGTTTTAACCTCCAGGTCCTCTGTATAGCACCAGCTTCCCTTGCTGATGGTTTCGTCGGTCATCCAGGGCTCTTCCCCAATGCGGTTTTTCCTGGATTTCTCCAGGTCGTCCACGGTATAAGAAATGGGCAGGTCCTCCTGTTTGCGGACGATCACCACTTCTTTTCCCCACTTTTCGGCTTCATTGAGATAATAGGCACTGAATTTCTGCCTGTACTCCTCCGGGATCTGGTCCAGTACATAATCAAACCAGATGATATCCGGTTGATACTGATCTATCACCTCTTTCAGCTTTCCATACCAGACCTCTTCATACCACTGTGCTGCCGGAATATTACCGTAGAGGTATTTCAGTGTTTCATCTTCCGAGGTGGTAGGCATTCCCTCGAAAAAGGGATAATGGCTCAGTTCATACCCCGATGTATTGGAACCCGTTTCAGTGCTGTCGAAACGCTGCAATTGCTTGGCATGATGGAAGGTGGTGATCAGTTTCATATGGCGCTTCTTCAGCTCAGCGGCCAGCAGGCCGGTAATGTCCTTCATGGGTCCCATATCCGCTGCATTCCAAGGGGTCACCTCACTGTCCCACATGGAAAATCCGTCGTGATGCTCGGCCACCGGTCCGGCAAAACGTGCCCCCGCTTTCTGAAAAAGATCAGCCCAGGCAGCGGCATCGAAATGCTCGGCTTTGAACATGGGCACAAAATCATGGTACCCGAATTGGGAAGGATGTCCGTAGGTTTCCAGGTGGTGCTGGTAAATATCGTGCCCCTCGAAGTGCATCCACCTGGGATACCATTCACTTCCATAAGCCGGCACTGAATAGACCCCCCAGTGAAAATAGATACCCAGCTTGGCATCCTGAAACCACCCGGGAGAGGCCTGGTGCCTGGCCAGCGATTCCCAGTCGGCCGTATAGGTGGGTTTTTCCGTGGTGTCAGGTTCTTTGGGGCCAGCGCAGGCCGTCAGCAGTACCATCAGGCCAAGGACATAGGTTTTCTTCATCGCTTTTTGATTTGGGATTAAAACTCTACCAGTATTTTCATGACTTTCCCGGGATCGGCTGCCCAATCCGCCAGGGCTTGCCCTGCTGATGCCGCAGGTGCCACCCTGCTCACCATGCGATCGGTGGGAAAGGTCCCTTTCTCAAGGTATCCGATCACCTGCGAAAAATCTTCGGGTCCGGCGTTTCGGGATCCCAGGATATCCAGTTCTTTCTGGACAAAGAGTTTGGTGGCCAGGGCCACTTCATTTCCGGCATATCCTATGCATACCACCCTGCCGGCAAAGGCTACTTCCTCGAAAGCCCTTTGGTAGGTACTGGGGTTCCCGGCAGCCTCCACCACCACATCGGGCCCTCTTCCATGGGTGAGTTTCTTCACTTCGGCATGCAGATCCAGTGCGCTGGAATTGAGGGTATGTTGGGCTCCCAGCGCCGCAGCCAGCTCCAGTTTGAAATCGTCGATATCCACGGCTATGACAAACTTCCCCTTCTGCACGGCGCTCACGATGGCCCCTGCGCCGATCATGCCGCAACCCAGTACCATCACTGTATCGGAGGCAGTGACCCTTCCCCTTTCAATGGCATGAAACCCCACCGTGAGGGGTTCCACCATGGCCAGTTCCCTTTCTCCCAGTCCTGGTGCCTTCATCACCTTTTGCCAGGGAACAGACAGGTATTCCTGCATGGCACCATCTCGCTGTACGCCCAGGGTCTGGTTGTGCTCACAGGCATTTCGCCGGCCCCTGAGGCAGGAAGGACATGCCCCGCAACTGGTGTAG
>CBDTYO010000090.1:0-11620 GCA_965364615.1 uncultured Bacteroidia bacterium | reverse complement strand
ACGGACAACTCGACCCGGGTAGTGGAAGGTGGCGCCACGGATGAGTACGAGGTAAGCATTGATTCGGAGATCAAGTCGGCCTATACCGTGCTGGGCGAAGCTCCTTACCTGGCTGTCTATGCCAGCCGTGCCGATGCCACCGGCTGCATCGGCTACGATTCCATCGACCTGTACTTTTATGAACAGCCCGCTGAATTCGTAGCGAGAGATACCTTTCTATACGTGGTCAACTCCATTCAGATGAAGGTCGATCCGCCCACGGCCGGTTCGGGTATCTGGACCACTGTCAACGGATCTGGGACGCCTGAAAATGACACCCTTTACAATACCTATGTTAATGGTTTAATCACGGGAGTGAATCAATTTCTCTGGACCGTGCAAAACGGGGAGGGAGAAGGTCTCTGCTCCGCCGTCCGTGATACGGCCGATGTAACACTCTTTGAACTCAAGTACTACAATGGCTTTTCGCCCAATGGCGACATGAGCAATGAGTACTTTATCATGCAGGGGCTTACCTATGCCGATGACTTTACCCTGAGAATATTTAACTCCCTGGGGAATACCGTCCGCACGGTGACCAAGGAGGATGCAGAGAACATGGAGGTGGATGAATCCCTGGTCAACAATGGACTCCGGGAAGATGAGATGGTGGTTTGGGATGGGATGGCCGACAATGGGAACCTGGTGCCTTCGGGAACCTATTACTTCGTGATTTCGTTCATTGTTTATCCAAGTGGGGAGAATGCCAATCCCGCTCCCCTTGAATACAAAGATTATGTGGTGGTAGCCCGCGAATAGGATGAAAAAGCTTTTGCTCATATCGCTTTTGGTGGCCCTGGCCATGGCGGGATTCTCCCAGAACACCCTGGTGCCCTCGGTGAGCAACTACCACCTGACCTGGACCACCATCAACCCGGCCTTTTCGGGGTTCAGGGATGCCACCAGCGCAAGCTCCCTCTACCGCTCAGCCCTTTACGGGGAACTGGGTCCCACGGATATGCAGCTCAATGTGCATACCCCCGTGGGCAATTCCAAGGTGGCCCTGGGTGGGGTGGTGGCCTACAACAATGTGCCCAATGTGCAGAGCCTCTATTCCTTTATGACCACCTATGCTTACCGGATCTACCTCGGCAGCGGCCGGCTAGCCTTCGGACTTTCTGCAGGCATGTACGGGGTCAACGGGGATCTGTCCCAGATTGCCATCCGGGACCCAGGCGATCCTTCCTTTCCGGAGGATCCCTACCAGCGCTGGTTCCCCAATTTTGGCACGGGGATCCTCTATTATACCGAAAAGTTCTTTGTGGGCCTTTCCGTGCCCGAACTGCTTTCCATCCCCAGGGACGACAAGGGCATTGGTGATTTCGATGTGGAGAATTACCGTTTCATCCTGTCCGGGGCCTACCTCTTTGACTTCAGCGAGAACTTCCGGCTGAAACCCTCGGCCATGATCGATTACAACCAGGCCTATACCTCTTTCAAAGCCAGTCTGAATGTGGGTTTGTTCGACTCAAAGATCTTTGTGGGAGGGGCCTATGATTATCCCAACTTCGCCATTGCCCTGCTGAATTTCCAGGTGAACCGGCAGTGGCTCATCGGCTATGCCTACACCTTTAACACGGGTCCGGTCCGAAAGGCCCTGGGGGGAAGCCACGAGGTGGTGCTCCGCTGGGAACTTCGCCCGGTCATTCCCACCATTCCTGACGATCCTTTTTATTTTTAGGCCATGAAAAGAGAACTCGTCCTCATATCCATCCTGATGATCCTGATGCCCCTGGCCATGGGACAGGACTACTACAAGGTGGTCAAGCAATCCAGGATCTCCACGGGCCGCAATGAGGCGGCGGCAGTGCCTTTTGAGGACGGGCTGGTGTATATCACCGAATCGAGCAGCGTAGGGGCCAGCAGTCCCACCGATGCCCAGGGCCGCAAACTTTTTACCATCTATTACTGGAGCAAGGGAGGCAAGCTGGGGCCCTTCAATCCCCAGCTGGTCAGCAAGGAACACGAGGGGCCCGTTTCATTTTCGGGCGATTACAGCACCATGGTGTTTTCCCAGCAGCGTCCGGCTGCAGGCATACAGGTAGATCCACTGGGCCTGTATTTTGCGGAAAGGAACGAAAACGGCGAGTGGGTCAATGAGCGGGCCTTTGAATTCAATGAGCCCGATGCCTGGCTATTCTCACCCTCCCTCTCCCACGACGGGAAAACCCTCTATTTTGCAGCCAATTACCCGGACGGATTGGGGGGATTTGATATTTACCGGTCGGAGTTCAAGGGGGGAGTCTGGACCAAGCCGGAGAACCTGGGGCCCCGGGTCAACAGCGAGGGGAATGAGTTGTATCCCTTCATACATCCCATGGGCCGGCTGTATTTCTCCACGGACGGACGGGACAACAATATCGGGGGCTTTGACCTCTTTCAAACGGCCGAAGTCAATGGCAAATGGTACGAAGCCGTGAAGCTGGAATCTCCGCTGAATACCCTTTCCGATGATTATCACGTCTGGTTCTCAGAGGATTTCAGGGAAGGGTACCTGACCAGCAACCGCAGGAGCCGGAGCAAGGAGATCTTCGAGCTTCGCACGGATATTCCCGAACTAAGTTCGCCCCAACCCATCAAAAAGACCTATTATAAATACAAAATTTTCGACCCGAAACTGGACACCATCAATACCGAGCTGTTCAGGTATTCCTGGGTCATCAACGATACCCTTGAGATACCCGGTGCTGAACCCATTTTTGAATTCCCTGATACGGGTGTTTACCGCCTCAGCCCCAGGATTTTCGATATTGAACTGGATACGTTCCGGATCACGGAAACGGTCCGCACCCTGCCCATCCGGCTGCATGAGCAGGCGGTGATCACTTGTCCGGATACCATCGTGGCAGGCAACCAGGCCGTATTTGATGCCAGTCAGTCCTATCTGCCCGGATTCAATGCCTTCAGCTATACCTGGGACTTCGGGGATGGATCCTATGGCAAGGGCCGGCAGACCACCCACAGGTATCTGTATCCGGGAAAATACCGGGTTACCCTGGGCGTGGGAGAGAGGCCGAAGAATCGGAGGGATAACCCCGAGATCCGCTCCAATTACAAGGAGGTTGTTGTGGTGGAATCCGGACAATAGTCCGCGCTTTTCGGTATTCAGTTTGCGATCATAATCTTGTAAAGGCCCACCTTCTTTCCCGTTTGCATAACCCCAGGCAGACTTTCACGTATAAGCTGTTTGATAACCCTCGAACAGGCTTTCACGTACACCCTATTTGATAACTCATGCACAAACTTGCACGAATTTTGCATATTTTTATTAAACCATTGAAATCTGACACAATGAGCAAGTTATTATATACTTTTATACTACTGATAATCACCACATTGGCCCATTCTCAACCGGTGCCCAATGTGGATGAGAACATCCCCCATCTGATGACTTTCGGGAAGCAGGCAGAAACCAGCTGGGGCGATGATGACTTTTCACAGACCTTCTTTTTTTTGATCCCGGAAAACTACAACCAGCCCTTTTTTATCCGGGTATTTGATCCCGATACCGGGGGTGAGATTGATGAAGTTTCCGGCGACAGGATATTCGACACCCGTTGCGTGTATGAGGTATTTGGGGGTCAGGGCAACTGGAGCAATGATGATGCCAAGGAGACGGATCCCTTCGGCAATTATAAAAGCGGGACCCTCCTGGCCACCAGGGCTTTTGCCGAAAATCCCAGGTACGACAACAATTGGTTTACTTTCGGTCCCTTTAACCCGAGCCAGGGAGAATACGCAGAACAATACAAGGGATACATATTCAAGGTCATTTGTGAAGGGGTGGCCGGGAACGACGGAAACATGTACAAGTACTACCTGAGCACCAGCGACACAGAGAACAGGCTCATTGAAGGGGCCAATGCCTTTGCCTACGAGTATTCCTTCAGGATGCACAACGACAATGAGGAGGTCTCCCACATTTATCCCTATGTGGAGGACGGCACCCTTTCGGTCGAGATTTCAAATTTTGACTGGGACTCGGATGGCCAGATCATGGTGATCTCGGTCAACAGGCAGGGAAGTGATATCCCTACTTCAGATGAAGATAACTGGGAAAAAGACCGTTTAACTGTCTACGAAGAGGAAATCGGGACCTCTTTTGATTTCAGGTTTATCAAAGCAAAACCCGGACTGGTGCGAAACAACAATGTGGTGGTCAATGTGAGGAACCAGTTTGACGAGGCCCTGCCTTTTTACACCATTCCCATTGGCGGGGTCCCAAAATACAGGGGAGAGGTGGAGTTCGTTCCCATAGAATAGTCCCAAAGAATGCATTGAACTAACCCTATTATATGTGAAAAGATTTACGGTTCTTATTCTCAGTACCCTGCTTTCGGTGGCCGGATCGGCCCAAACCTACCAGTTGTCGAAAGACGACCTGGCAGATGGTCTGGTCGATATGTTTACCTATACCATCAATCAGGATCCGCAGGGTTTTCTGTGGATAGGCACCGGTCAGGGTCTTTGCAGATTCGACGGCAGGGTATTTGAACAGGATTTTCAAGGGGACACCATTCCTTTAAGCATCGCCAACAGCAGCTTGCTTGATTCCCGGGGAAGGCTGTGGTTCGGTCACGAGAACGGACTGATTTCTGTCCTGGTGGAGGGAGCATTCCATATCATTGAACCTCCCGACAATCACCGTTCCAAGATCAATGCCATCCGTGAGGATCCCAATACTGGAGATATACTGGTGCTCTGTCAGCAAAGCGGGGTGCTCATCATTGACCGGGACCTGCAGGTAGTGCATGCAGGCGATCCCACAGATCCCGACGATCCCTTTGCCGGCAAATACCTGTACGATTTCCAGGTGACTCCGGAGGGACACTTGCTGGTGGGAACTTCGATGGGCATCAGCATTTTCAGGTTCGATGCGGAACTGGATACCTATATTGAAACAGGACAACTTGCTGAACTGGAATACCTGGGAGCCCAGGTGCTGGTCAGGGGCATTGAGGAGGACGAATACTGGGCAGGTACCCTGGACCAAGGATTGTTCAGGATCAGTGGCCAGGGATATGACCCGGCTGCCTATGAGGTGGAAAAACTCGGAGCGGGCAGTGCCATTGAAGACGCCAATATCTCCAACATCGTGTTTGATGGGGACCAGCGTGTCTGGATCAACAGTTTTGGCGAAGGGATCTACCGCGCTGACCTGGACCCGGACGGGAACCTGGGTGCTTCGCTGTTGTTTGATGAGAAAGCAGGGCTGCCCGATAAATATATCAGACAAATCTTCATTGACGAGGAAGGGAATCAGTGGTTTTCCTCCCAGGGACATGGAATTGGTGCCCTGCGCGATCAGGCTTTCACTTTTGTCGATGTCTGGCAGGAGGACAAAGCCCCAGATATTTATTCCATTTATGTAAATGGAACGGAGAGGTGGTATGGAGGTGTGGGTCAAATTGCTTACACAACCGGATCCCTTGCGGCCACATACAGGTATTGGGGGACGGAGAACGGATTGCCCGATGACCCTGTTTCGGCGCTTTATCAGGACGCAGCCGGAGATCTGTACATCGGGACTTCCAACAATGGTTTGTATCGAAAGCGGCAGGGCAGCAATGTGATCACTTCCCTGGTCCAGTCCAGGAATTCCGGTGAGAATCGCATCAATGCCATTGACGGCAACGGCGACAGCCTGTTTGTGGCTACCTCCGACGGAGTATATACCCTGAATCCCTCCAATGGACGGCGTACTTTCCGCCAATGGTCTTCCCCACAACCAGATCAATGATATTCTGGTGGATAGCGAAGGGGTGGCATGGATCGCCACCAAAATACACGGACTGTGGAGCATCAATTCTGAGAAGCAATTTCTCATTGAAGGCAAACCCAAACTGGAGTTCACCACCCTGGTGGAAGGAGAGAAGGGGGTCATATGGGCCGGTACATTTGGGGATGGGGTCTTTCGATTCGATCTCAACGACGAATCCCTGTCACATTACGGGGTGGCCAAAGGGTTGAAATCGGCCTTTGTGTACGCCATTGAAGCCGATCCCCTGGGGAATATATGGGCGGGACACAGAATGGGACTGAGCAGCATCCGCCCGGGAAGGAATGTGGTGCAGAAGTTTGGGCGGGAGTCGGGATTTGAATCCGATGTCAGGCGCAATGCAGCAGCCATTGTACCCGGGGGGAAAATGCTGATCGGCAGTTCAGGGGGTCTTATCCAGTATGATGCCTACCAGGCGAGAGAAGATACGGTGGCACCCAAACTCAGTCGATATCAATGGTGAAGCCTGGGATCTCTCACAGGAGATCAGGTTAAACTATGGCAGATACCGTGTCCGCATCGATTTTGTGGGCATCAACCTGAGCAATCCGGAACAGGTAAGTTACCAGTATAAGCTGGATGGCTACGAAGAGGAGTGGTCCGATGTAAGCCAGGTACCATATGCCTATTATGGTGCCGTAAGCGATGGAAAATATACCTTCATGCTCCGGGCATGTGATGGAAGCGGGAATTGTTCCACCACTCCCCTTACCCTGGACATTTCGGTCAAGATTCCCATCTGGAAAGCCTGGTGGTTCATTGTCTCGGTTGTCATGGTGGTACTGGCCACCATCTTCGTGGTATTTAAAATCAGGGAGCGCAACCAGAAAGCGATCCAGGAATACCTGCAAAGACAATTGGATGAGCGGACGCGGGAAGTGGTTCAGCAAAAGGAAGAGATTGAGGTCAAGAACCGGGACATCACCGATTCATTGAATTACGCCCAGCGGATCCAGGCGAGCATTCTTCCACCCATCAAAAAGCTGCACGACGCATTTACCGGAAGTTTTGTGTTCTATCAGCCCCGTGATATTGTATCGGGCGACTTCTACTGGTATGAGCAGGTGGATGAGAACAGGTTTATCATAGTTTGTGCCGACTCCACGGGTCACGGGGTTCCCGGCGCTTTCATGTCCATGATAGGAACCACCCTTATCAAGGATATCTGCCTGCGTTCCGGTGTGGTCAGGCCTTCCCAGGTGCTGACCACCCTGGATAACGAGGTGAGGGAGGCCCTGAATCAGAATGTGGAGACCACCGGATCCAACGATGGCATGGATATTATTGTGGCTGAAGTGGACATGAGAACATACAAATTCACAGTCAGCTCGGCCATGCGTCCGGTGATTATCTATACCGGCAACGAACAGATCTATGTGAAGGGGAGCAGAAGTTCCATCGGGGGACAGCTGGATGAGGACCGGGTAGAGAAGGACTTCATTGACCAGGAGTTTAATCTGAAAAAGGGAGATACCATCTATATGTTTTCTGACGGTTACCCGGACCAGTTCGGGGGTCCTTTGGGAAGGAAATTCAAGATGGTCAGGCTGAAGAACCTGCTCAGGGACATACATGACAAACCCATGGACGAACAATACAACTACATCAAAAGCAATTTCTTCCTCTGGAAGGAGGATCTTGAACAGGTGGATGATGTATTGTTTATGGGAGTCCGCTTATAATCAGATCTCATCCAGGTCAATTCCACTCAATACGATCACCTCGGTGGTATCGGTATTGCTGCGGTTGTAATCCCTGTCGTAGATATAGAAAGTATAGAAAATGGTGTCATACTTGATGACGGGGTAGGAAATTTCCAGCTCCATGGTCCCTTTCAGGGGTTGCTTGTCAAGGAAAGGAATCCGGTACTTCAGGATACCTCCGTCATCGTCAGGAATCTGCACAAAGTCAAAACCTTGCAGGTCATATAACTGGAGGAAAAAGTTGTACTTCACGGTGTCGGGCAGGCTCAGGCCGGAGGTATCTGTCAGGGGAGGCAGGCCCACATTTCCATCTCCATCGGTAAAATCGAAGGTGAGCTGTCCCATCAGGGTTTTGTTGCCCAGCTGGTCCACTGCGATATACAGCCCGAATCCCTGGTAGTCTATCACCGGTTCGTCGGGATACACCGGATCGATCTGGTTGCAGGAGATCACCGGGAGGATCAACAACACTATGGCCACTATAACAGGTCTCATTGGAATACAATACTACAAAAATCTTGCCTATTTTTTACGCATAAAGATCCGAATGGGTACGCCGGTAAAATCAAAATGCTTGCGGATCTGGTTTTCAAGGTATCTTTTATAGGGTTCCCGGATGTACTGGGGCAGGTTGCAATAAAAAGCAAAGGCCGGGGCATGGGTGGGCAGCTGGGTCACATACTTGATCCTGATGAATTTTCCCTTCACGGCCGGGGGATGATTCTCTTCGATGACCTGCTGCATCACCTCGTTCAACCTGGAGGTGGGTATCCTGACCCTTCTTTGTTGATAGACCTTGATGGCCAGTTCCAGTGCCTTGTGTATTCGCTGTTTGGTCAGGGCGGAAACAAACAGGATCGGAACATCCACAAAGGGTTCCAGTCGTTTGCGTATCTGCTCCTCAAATTGTTTCATGGTCATGGTTTCTTTGTCCACCAGGTCCCATTTGTTGACCAGCACCACCACTCCCTTCCGGTTTCGTTCGATGAGGTGAAAGATGTTCACATCCTGGCCTTCTATCCCGATGGTGGCATCGATCAGCATCAGGCATACATCGGCATGTTCAATGGCCCTCACAGAACGCATCACCGAATAGAATTCCAGGTCCTCCTTGACTTTGCCCTTCTTTCTCAAACCTGCCGTATCGACCAGGTAGAAATCGTGATTGAATTTATTGTACCGGGTGTGTATGGAGTCCCGTGTGGTCCCAGAAATGGGAGTGACAATGTTTCTTTCCTCTCCGATCAGGGCATTCACCAGGGAGGATTTTCCCACATTGGGCCTTCCCACCACGGCAATCCTGGGGATTTCTTCTTCTTCCTCCTCTATTTTCTTTTCGAACATGGAGACAAGTTTGTCAAGCATATCCCCGGTCCCGCTGCCATTGATGGAAGAAAGAGCAAAATAATCACCCAGCCCAAGTCCGTAGAACTCAGTAGCATCAAAGAGCCTGTTGGAGTTATCCACCTTGTTGACCACCAGGAGCACCGGTTTTTTGATCTTCCGCAGCATGTCAGCAATGGTCTGGTCCAGGTCGGTGATGCCCGAAATGACATCCACCAGAAAGACCACCACATCGGCCTCCTCAATGGCCAGTAAAACCTGTTTGCGGATTTCTGCTTCAAATACATCGTCCGAATGGGTTACATAACCGCCCGTATCTATGATGCTGAATTCCTGTCCGTTCCAGATCACCTTGCCATAGTGCCGGTCGCGCGTGACGCCGCTCACCTCGTCCACGATGGCCTGACGGGTTTCGGTCAGGCGGTTGAAGAAGGTAGATTTTCCCACATTGGGTCTTCCGACGATGGCCACAATATTTCCCATGCTCAATCAGACTTAGTGGTAACCGAATTTTTTGATAAAACGTTCATTGTTGCGCCACTCTTTCTGGACTTTCACGCGTAGTTCAAGAAATACTTTCTTCTGAAAGAAATCTTCCATGTCGAGGCGCGCCTCTCTGCCCACCCGTTTCAGGGCCTTCCCCTGATTTCCGATGAGGATCCCTTTCTGACTTTCCCGCTCCACATAGATCACCGCACTGATTCGGATCAGCCTGGCTTCTTCCTTGAAGGCTTCTATTTCCACCTCTACGGCGTAAGGAATCTCCTGTTTGTATTGCAGCAGGATCTTTTCCCGGATCATTTCCCCGGCAAAGAACCGCTCCGATTTGTCGGTGAGGGCATCCTTGGGGTAATAGGGGGGTGATTCGGGCAGGTGATGCAGGATCCGCTTGAAAACAGAATCCACATTGAAGTTCTTCAGTGCGCTGATAGGAATCTTCTCGGCCTTCGGAAGCACCTTGTCCCATTGCTCCATGCAGGCGATCACCTGCTCCTGGCTACTGGTATCTATTTTGTTGATGACCAGAAGCACCGGTACCCTGGCTTTGGCTACTTTCTGCAGGAAAACGTTTTCAGGATCGGGTTTTTCCCCGATCTCCGTCAGGTAAATGAGGACATCGGCATCCACCAGGGCCGAACGGGCCGCCTTCAGCATGTTTTCCTGCAGTTTGTAGCTGGCCTCGAGGATGCCGGGGGTATCTGAGAAAATTACCTGGTAATCGGGCGTATTTAATATTCCATGGATCCTGTGACGGGTGGTTTGGGCCTTGGCAGTAATGATGGATAGCTTTTCACCCACCATGGCATTCATCAGGGTAGATTTCCCCACATTGGGTTTCCCGATGATATTGACAAATCCACTTTTGTGTTCCATGATCACTTATTCGTAGGCATTCATTTTCAGCCTGTTTATTTCCTTCTCGGTGAGGAATCTCCATTTTCCCCGGGGCAGGTCTTTCTTGGTCAGGCCCGCATAATACACCCTGTCCAGCTTCATCACCCTGTATCCCAGGTGCTCAAACATGCGGCGTACAATCCGGTTTTGACCGGAATGTATCTCCAAACCCACTTCACGCTTATTTTCTGTGCTGGCATAACTCAAGGCATCGGGCTGGATAAATCCATCCTCCAGCTGCAGACCTTCGGCCAGCTTTTTCATGTCGCCTGCAGAAAATGCCTTGTCGAGAAACACATGGTAGATTTTCTTTTTATTGTGGGAGGGGTGGGTCAGTTTCTTGGCCAGCTCTCCGTCATTGGTGAAAAGGAGCACCCCCGTGGTGTTCCGGTCCAGTCGTCCCACGGGGTAAATGCGTTCACTGCAGGCGCTTTTAACCAGGACCATGACTGTTTTCCTTTCTTTGGGATCGTCTGTCGTGGTCACATAATCCTTGGGCTTGTTCAGCAGCAGGTATACTTTGCGTTCATTTTTCAAACGCACCCCGTTGTACCTGACATCATCTCCGGAGCTCACCTTGGTGCCCAGTTGTGTGATGGTCTTCCCATTGACGGATACCAGTCCAGCAGAGATCAAATCGTCGGCCTCACGCCTGGAACAGATCCCGGAGGCTGCGATGTATTTATTCAGCCTGACCAGTTCCTGGCCGGAATGGCCTTTCACGGCAGGTGTTTTGGATGGGCGTGGCAGATCCTTCGCGCCCTTGTCAGGTCCCGGGCGACCCCTGTCTTTTCTGAGAGGCGAAGCACTGGAGAAGGATTTGTCCCCTCCGGCCAAGCGGGAACCCGGATGCTTTTTTCCTTTGGAATTTGCGGGTTTTCCCTTCCCTTGATTTTGTTTCCCTGGCTTGTTCAAATGCCTATGATTAAAAGAATGTTAAAGGCTACAAAGATACAGCTTATCAGGATACTTTGTTGGAATAATAGTCGTAACTTTGCAGCGTTTTAAAAATCAGGTATTTCACCCTTTCTAAAGCATGCGATTATGAGCCTAGTCATCTCCATTTCAGGCATTCGGGGAACCATTGGCGGGAAGCCCGCCGAAGGTCTGACCCCCATAGATACGGTACAGTTTGCATCGGCTTATGCGTCCTGGTTGATTCAGGAATCGGGAAAGGAGCAGCCCGGGGTAGTCCTGGGGCGGGATGCACGCATCTCCGGACCCATGGTGGAGCAGTTGGTGTCGGCCACCCTTAGTGCCATGGGAGTGGATGTACACCTGGTGGGTCTGGCCACTACCCCCACAGTGGAAATGGCAGTCACTGAGACCGGTGCAGACGGGCGCATTGTGCTGACAGCCA
>CBDTYO010000089.1:0-11643 GCA_965364615.1 uncultured Bacteroidia bacterium | reverse complement strand
GCGGATATCGAGCGCCGCCACTTCGACCGAGCCCGCCAGATCCGCCGGGATGCCCCTGAGGGTGATGGGCGGATACCGGGTGAACCTGAAAATGGGCATGCGGATCACCCTGGATCCCCGGATCAGGTTTGAAGGAATGGTGGGAGGGGAAAAAAAGAACCGCCTGATCAATGGTTCCCGGGCACTGTTGTTTCCTGTGCGGTGGAATGAACCCTTCGGGCTGGCGCTGACCGAAAGTCTTTACTTTGGTTGTCCGGTGTTTGGCACCCCTTACGGGTCCCTGCCAGAGCTGATCACCTCCGAGTTCGGTTACCTGAGCAACAAGAAGTCGGAACTGGTGGATGCCCTCCACCACGTGGAGGAATACGACCGGCGAAAATGCCACGAATATGTGGCTGACAACTTTTCCTCTGTGCACATGGCCCGGAATTACCTCAAGCTCTATGAAAAGGTACTGAATGGAGAAGCGCTGAATCCTAAGCCTCCCAAGCTGGTTCAAAAGGATGAGCCCAGGTTTCTTCCCTGGGACGAGGATTGAGCCTCCTTCGATCAGCTTTTTTCGTATGCGGGCGAGGCCATAACGAATGCGGCCCGTCAGGATATTCAACGGGGTGCGAAACTTTATCATGACATCCGGTGGAAGTTGATAAATTTGCACCAGATGGAACAGTCCGGTCAGAAATACTTGCGCTCGCTCATTGCTGAAGGGGAACACCAGGAGCTGGACTTCAAATTTGAGATCAGCGATGCCCGTAAAATCGCCCGGACCCTTTCTGCCTTCTCCAATACCGACGGGGGCCGGCTGCTGATCGGGGTCAAGGACAACGGCCGCATTGCCGGGATCCGGTCCGACGAAGAATTTTACATGGCCGAATCGGCCGCCACCCTTTACTGCAAACCCGAGGTGCAGTTCCAAAGCCATTCCCACCTGCTTGACGGAAAAACGGTGCTGGAGATCTACATCCCGCCGGTCCTCAACAAACCGGTGTACGCACAGGATGAAAACAAAAGGTGGCTGGCCTATGTGCGGGTGGGCGATCAGAATGCCCTGGCCAGCATCGTCCAGCTGCAGATCTGGAAGGAATCTGGCCGTGAGCGGGGCAAACTGCTGGAATTCACCCGCAGCGAAGAGATGCTGCTGAAATACCTGGAAGGGAAAGAGGGGGTTTCGCTTTCCAGGATCCAGCGCGACATGGGATACCAGAGAAAAGAGCTGGTCACCCTGCTGACCAAACTGGTCCTGTTTCAGGTGGTGGAAATGGAATACCTGGATGCCAACAGCCGCTTCCGCCTCAGCGAAAGTCCGGGTGAAAATTACAGGCCTGGATGAAAACCAACAGTCCGGAGATAAGCTAACAATCTGGATGTAAGCTAACAGTCCGGATATAAGCTAACAGTAGGGATGCAAGCAAACAGTCCGGATGCAAGCTCCTGAACCTAACTTACAGGCCTAGAGAAACTCCATCAGGGAGTCAAAAATGGCCTTTCCGTCTGTGTTCCCGCCAAAGGGAAATACTGCCCGCTCGGGCTGGGGTATCATCCCGAACACATTTTTTCGCTCGTTGCACACCCCGGCTATGTTATCGACCGCTCCGGTCACATTGATTTCTTCCGAAATGCGTGCGCTTGCATCGCAATAGCGGAAAAGGATCTGCTCCTGGTGCCTCATCTGCACCAGGGTATCATCCCTTGCGCTGTACCTTCCATATCCGGTGGCGATGGGAATCCGGTAGGCCCTGTCGTTTGACAACTTATGGGTCAGGGCCGTGTAATCGTTATCGGGCTTGATAAAGGTATTCCGGCAGATGTATTTCTGGCCAATGTTCATCCGTAGGGAACCCGGCACCAGATTTGTTTCACACAGGACCCGGAATCCGTTCCCTATCCCCACCAGGATCTTTCCCCGCTCCGCAAACTCAATCATCGGTTCGATCACCGCAGATTCTTCCAAGCATTTGTTGGAGTTGGAAGAGCCCTTGCAGGGAAATCCGCCCGGGATGAACAAGACATCGATCCCGCTGAGGTTGGTTTCCCTGTTCCAGATGATTTTCACGCTTTTGCCATAGACATCTTCAAGGACCCTTTTCAGTTCCTTGTCGCCATGGGCACCGGGAAATATGAGAATGCCGAGGGTCATTGCTGTTCTTGCGCCTTATAAAGTTAAGCACAAAAGGATTTTATCCAAATTTGAAGGTAATTATTAAATCGTTAGATTTACCCAATGGAGGTCGTTGGCAAGGATATTCAGAACTTTCAGCTTACCGTGCGAAAGCACTCCAACTTCGACTTTTCAGATTATTCCCATACTTCCCTGCGCCGCCGCCTGACCCGGATCCTGCTCGAGCTCGAGATGAACATGGACCAGTTGACACTTCGCATGAAAGAAGACGAAGCGTTTCTGCAGATGATCATGCGAAAAATCACTGTGCATACCACAGAGATGTTCAGGGATCCACATATCTGGAAACAGATCAAATACGACCTGCTTCCCAGGTTCAGTTCTCAGCCCACCATACGGATCTGGCATCCGGGATGCTCAACGGGTCAGGAGGTATATTCCATGATGATGTTGCTGGAGGAGCTCGGACTGCTCGAAAAATCCCAGATTTATGCCAGTGATCTGCATCAGGAGGTGCTTGATACAGCGCGTCAGGGTACTTACCGGTTCCGCTTTAACCAGATCTACCTGGAGAACTTCGACCGGGTGATGCTGAACGGGGAAGGGACCTATTCGTTGAATCAGAAGAAATACTGGAAAAAATATTTCCACATCGATGAGACGCGCGATACCATTCAGATGCAGGAATTCCTGTGTCAGAAACCAGTGTATAAGAAACAGGACCTGGTGCGAGATCCTAATGTCTTTTTGGTTAATTTCGATCTGATCGTTTGCAGGAACGTCATTATCTATTTCAATACCGTCCTGCAAAACAGGGTGTTTGAATTGTTCCATCAAAGTCTGAAACAGGATGGGGCACTTTTGCTGGGTGTCCATGAATCGATTCTTGGGGCCTACTCCAAACGGTTTATCCGCAAGGACCCCTTTTACTATAAGGCACTGGAATGATCTTCAGAAATTTATCCTTACGGGCAAAGCTGATCCTGACCACCCTGGTCCTTATACTCCTTTTGACTTTCTTGGCCCTGGTGTATCTCGATGCCACGCGCCGCATTGCCGGTCAGGCCGAACTGATCAAAGCACGCTCGGAACTGACCGGCGAGTTGCTGGCCCTGAATACCAGTTTTCAGGGGTTGCTCCAGGAAGGACAAGGCAGACGGCTTGCAGCTTTTCAGCGGCAGGTGCTGGTGGTGGAGGAAGCCCTAAGGGGAGTGATGAATTGTGAATTGGCTTCCCGGGACCAGGACCTGGTCCGGAAATCGGAACAGCTCAGCACACAGCTCCTCAGGTATGGAGAAACCCTTCGTTTCACGGGACAGGAAGATTCCATTCGCTGGATGCAGGCCCTCAACGATATGGACCTGCTGAGCATCCAGTTCCGGGAATGGGACCTCCTCCTGTCGACGATCCAGGACCAAGCACACCAGCGCAGAAACCGGCAATTGGGAATCACCCTGGCCCTGGGCATCTTCCTCCTGGCCGCGTACATGATCTTCTTAACCATGCATGTGGGCAGGTCCTTCCGGAAGCTGTCCCAATACTCAGAGGACCTGAGCCGGGGAATCATACCCACCCCCCTGGATTCCTCCCTGGGTGGAGAATTCAATGAAGTGGCCGGACACCTGAACCGTCATGCGGAAAAATTGCAGAAAAAAGTGGGCCTCATCACCCAGATGTCCGAAGAGGGCCCGGGTGAGATATTTACCCCCGATGTGACAGATGAGCTGGGAAAGGCCCTGGTGGTCCTGTCCGATTACCTCACCAGGAAAGAGCTGGAGGAAGTCACCCGCAACCGAGAGGACAAAAGGCAAAACTGGATCTCCGAAGGAGTGGCGCAACTGGGAGAGGTTCTGCGGTCGGAACGGGACGATTTGAATGAACTTTCCTACCTGATCGTTCAAAAGCTGGTGACCTACATGAACCTGGAGATGGGATCGTTGTTCATTACCGACGAAGCCGATCCCGAACATCCGGTATTGCGCATGGAAACTTCCTATGCCTATGACCGGCGCAAGTACAACCACATGATCCTTGAGTGGGGCGAGGGGTTGCCCGGTACCTGCGCCCAGGAGCGGCAGCGTATCTTTGTCACCGATGTTCCGGAGGATTATTTTGAGGTGGCTTCTGGCGTTGGCAGCTCCACGCCCAATCGGCCTTTTGAAATTGAATTTGTGGAATCCTTGTCGGAGAGCATTGCTTCCTCGCTGCTGGCAGTGCGCAACAGCGAACGAAGTTCCAAACTTCTGGAGCAGAGTCAGGCCCAGGCCGAAGCCCTGAAAGCGCAGGAAAGAGCCATGCGTGAAAACGTGGAGAAACTGGAACAGGCGCAGGAGGACTCCCGCAAGAAGGAATCTGAAATCACCGGGATCCTGAATGCCATCAACCAGAGCAGCCTGGTGGCAGAACTTGCCCTGAATGGCCGTTTCACCAGCATCAATGACCAGTTTTTAATGGTGCTGGAAGCACCCCGCGACCAGGTGCTGGGCAAACTATACAGCGATTTTGCCCAGGTGGACCGCTATTCTGATGAATACAAGCAATTCTGGTCCGAGCTGAAAGCCGGCAAAAGCCAGTCCAATACTGAACTGTATAAGCTTTTATCGGGCGCGGAGATCTGGCTGCAACAAACATTTACCCCGATCATCAACAATGAAGGCAAGGTCCAGAAGATCCTGAACATCGCTGTGGATATTACCGAAAAACGCAAACTGCAGAAACAGCTGGAAACCCGTGAAATGGAGATCACCCGGAAAGGTCTCGATATGCAGACCCTCAACCAGGCAGTCAATGCTTCCCTGATCAAATGCGAGCTTGACCAGGAGGGGATCATCATGGCTGTCAATGAAAACTATTGTGAAGTAAGCGGTTATGGAAGGAAGGAGCTGCTGGGCCGCAACTACCGGCTTTTTCTGAAGGACAATGAAAAAGAGCAGTTCGAAAAAATCTGGGAGGAAGTGATCAAGGACAAGGTATATGAGGGAGTGATCAGGCGCTCAAAACCCACGGGGGAGGAAGTGTGGCTGGTTTCCACCTTCTCGCCGGTGAAGGACGAAGCCGGAACCATCTACAAAGTCTATTTCATGGGGCTCGACATCACCGAAAAGAAACTCAAATACCAGTTGCTGGAAGACGCCAACCAGGAAATTGAACGGCTGAAGGACCGCTTGAACGAATACGAGGGATAATAGAGCACACTGACATGCACAAGAGCACACTGAGATACACAAAAGCACTGACATGCACAAGAGCACACTGAGATACATAGGGACCTGGGCATCACTGCTTCTGCTGCTGGCAGGCATAGTGTTCCTGGTGGTCATCTCGTGGAACAGCCGGGTCACGGGGAGTTTCTCCCCTGCCCTCGTGGTTTTGCTTTGGGTGATCACCTCCGCCTCGGCCATCTACCTCTTTTTGCTGGCAGTGAAAAAGGCCCACCGGCAGTGGATCAACGAAAAACGAGAACTGGAAAGTGAAAGGGTCCCTGCCGGCACGCCTGCCCGCAAGAAGGATGTTACATCACGCACCCTGGATTTCACCGGTGTGGCCCGGAAGCTGGTTCGAAGAGCGCCTGAAAATGCTTCCCTGAAAGACCTGGGGGAAGGTTTGCTCAAAAACCTCGCCCGCGAAATGGAAATCATGTCAGGCATATATTACCTGGAAAACAAAGGCACCTTCCAGGCCATTTCCACCTATGCCATGTCCAACTCCCCTGCCCCTTATGAATTTAGCCTGGGAGAAGGACTTACCGGCCAGGCGGCGCGCAACCAGCAGCTGATGGTGTTAAGCCGTCTTCCCGAAGGACACCTGGAAGTCTATTCGGGCCTGGGCAAGGCTCCACCCTCCTACCTGGCCATCGTACCGCTGGTCCACAAGGGCCGCACCGTGGCCGTCATCGAATGCTCGGGATACAGGTACGATCCGCACGATGTGGAGAATATGTTCCGGATCTTTGCCAGGGACCTGATGAACAAACTTTCACCCAATCTTTCCTGAGCGCATGTCAAGAAGGGATCCCTATATCATCAGGCGCATCAATTTCAGGAGGATCATTGTGGTCACCCTGATCAGCATCCTGCTGGTCCTGCTGATCCTCTTTGCTTTTGTGATGGAGAGCGGATTGCCCATTACCTTCGAAAGCCTGTCCGCCCTCCACAAGGAGCACCCTTCCCTGTTCCTGCTGGATCTGTTGCCCTTGTTCGTCTCAGCCCTGCTCTATCCCATGCACTTCATCATGAACAGGGCCATCAGGGAATATGAGGACCGGGTGAAGGCTTCCCAGGAACTGCTGGAACGCAACACCGAATTTGCCAGGGTGCTTTCCGAAGGGGAAAACCCGGAGCCTTATGAAGAAATGCTGGAGACAAACCTGGGCAAAGCCCTGAAAATGATCCAGTTGAACATAAAGGCCAATCGCCGGAAAGAGCGGGAACAGAGCTGGATCGCTGAAGGAAAAGACATGGTGTCCAAGGTCCTGAGGGAACAACAGGATCTGGGGGAACTTGCCTATGAGATCCTCAGGATCCTCAATGATTACATCCAGTCGGTCCAGGGGGCCTTCTACCTGTATGATGAAGAGACAAAAATCCTCACCAATATTTCCACCTACGCCTACAACCGCAAAAAATTCCTGGATCAGCAATTCAGGATCGGGGAAGGATTGGTGGGACAATGTGCCTACGAGATGGACTACATCTACCGCACCGAGATTCCGGCCGATTACGTGACTCTCAGCTCCGGCATCCTGGGCGATCAGAAACCGGAATGCATCCTGCTGGTCCCGCTCCTGACCAACGACAAATTGCAGGCAGTGATAGAATTTGCCTTCCTGAAGGAACGCATACCCAAACTGACCATTCAATTCATGCTGGAGCTGGGCGAGATCATTGCCAGGACCCTGCTGAACCTGAAAATGAACCTGCGCACGCAGCACCTGCTGGAAGAGTCGAGGAAGATGACCGAGGAGCTTCAGAAGAATGAGGAGTTGTTGCAGGATCAGGCCAGGGACATGATTACCACCCAGAGGGAAATCAAGAGTGCCAACATACGGCTGGAGGGAAAGATCGAGGAGGCCAGGCACGCCAACGAAAGGCTGCACCTGATGCTGGAGCACGCCTCCGAGATCATTTCCATTTACGACGGCGATGGCCACCTCACCTATGTCAGTCCATCGGTCATCAACATCTTTGGCTATACGGTGGAAGAAATGATCGCGGGCAAGGATCTGGAGCGCATGGGCAAGAGCGATGCCACCCGCCTGGCCAAGACTTTCGAGATGCTGAAGGAAACTCCCGGGGGCCTGGAAAGCCTGGAATATTCGTTCATACGAAAAAATGGGGAACGGATCCGGCTGCGCACCACGGTCAGGAACATGTTGCACGATACTGCCATCAAAGGCTTCCTGCTGAACACCACCGATATCACCGAATCGATCAGGATGGAGAAGGAACAGCGCCTGAAAACCCGGATGCAGTCGCTTTCTGAAAACTCCCTCGACCTGATCCTTCGCATCAGCACCTCGGGGGTGATATACTATGTGAATCCCATTGTGGAGGAATACACCGGTTTTGCGCCGCCCTCCCTCATGAACCGGAATCTCAGCGAGATCCCCTTCCACCAGGTATTTTCGGACCTCTTTGATGAGATCCTGTCAGCCATGGCGGAATCGCCTGTGAAACAAAACCTGCAGGTCACCCTGCCCAGGGACATGGGGAATTTCAGCACCGAAAGGATCCTGAATGTGGATGCCATCCCCGAATTCCAGGAAAGGGAGCTGGAAACCATCCTGGTGGTGGGGCACGATATCACCGAATCCAAGCGGATCGAGAAAGAGATCAAGGTCCAGAACCTGAAGGTCCAGGAAAGCATCAACTATGCCGAAAGGATACAGTCCTCCATCCTGCCCGAGATCGCGCACATACGCAAAGCCTTCCCCCGGAGTTTTGTGTTCTACAAACCCAGGGATGTGATTTCGGGCGACTTCCCCTGGTTCTTTGAAAATGAGGATTCCTATTACATCGCCGCAGTGGACTGCACCGGACACGGCGTACCCGGTGCCCTGTTATCGCTGGTGGGACTCTTTCTGATGAACAAGCTCGCCAGCCTGAACCCGGGCATCTCGGCGGGCGAATTGTGCGAGTCGCTCCACCAGGAAGTCAGAAAGGCACTGAAGCAGGACCGGCACAATCCCGGCACCCGCGACGGAATGGACATGGCCATGTGCCGTTTCATCAAGAAGTCCTCCAAACTGGAGTTTGCCGGGGCCCACCGCCCGCTCTACCACCTGAGCGAAGGGGAAATCACCGTGTATAAAGGCGACCGGAAAGCCATCGGGGGACTCAGGCATCCCAAAAAGCCGGAGGTGCCCTTCAGCAATACGGAGGTAAGCTATCAGCGCGGAGATAAGTTCTTCTTCTTCACCGATGGTTTGACCGACCAGCTGGGGGGGCCGGAAGGCCTGACCTATGGGTCAGGAAGGGTCCGGCAGATGCTGCTGGAGCATCCGGGATATACCATTCCCCAGTTCCAGGAATTCTTCCAGTCCGACTTCACGGCCTGGAAAGCAAATGAGCGTCAGCTGGACGACCTGTTGCTGATTGGTATCGAAGTCTGATTTTTTCTATATTTATGCCCATTATGGGCTACACAGGCGATAGCAAGGGATTTCTGAACTACATCTACGATCGCTACACCAACCTGCAGATCAAGGATATCACCCTTTTGTTTGAAGGACAGATCACCCACCAGGTCATGAAGGCGCTCACCAGCCTGGTGGAGGAGCAGCTCGACGAAGTGGAGGACGATCGGGTACTCAGGAGGGTCTACCATGTGATGGTGGAATCGCTTCAGAACATCAACCGGCATGCAGAAGCCTATGAATACAGGGGGCATCCCTATCCGGGCATGGGCCTGGTGCTGGTGGCCAAGAACAAACAACGCTTTCAGGTAACCACCGGAAACATCATCGAACGTGCCCATGCCGATGAGATCGCCATGTTCCTGGGCAAGCTGAACACCATGGATCCCGACGCCCTCGATGATCTTTATAAGAAACAAATGCGCGAAGGAATCGTATCACCCAAGGGAGGGGCCGGATTGGGCTTTATCGATATCAGGCGCAAGACGGGAAACCACCTCGATTACAGTTTTGTGAACATTGATGATGAAACCACATTTTTCATATTCACGTCAACCATATCCAGATAATTCAACCCTGTCCAGAAAATTCGACCATATCCAGATAATTCAACTAGAGCCAGATAATTCAATCCTATCCAGATAAGCCATGGAGACTTTAAGAATCGAAGCCACCGACGACAGTCCGCAGGTACTTCTCGACCAGGAAGACAACCAGTTTGAGATCTCCGGGAAATCGCTCCCCGAAGATGTGGTGGATTTTTACCAACCCGTCATGGACTGGCTGAAGGAATACAGGAAGAAACCCAACGCAAAAACCGAGTTCAACCTCAAAATGATCTACTTCAATACGGCCTCTTCCAAACAGATCATGGACATACTGATGATCTTTGAGGAGATGGTGGAAGAAGGCCATGAGGTGGTAATAAGGTGGCACTCCAAAAAATCGGACGAAGACATGCAGGAAGCCGGTCAGGAGTATGAAGAGATGCTCGATATTCCCTTTGAACACCTCACCTACGACTAGGCCCACCTCTATAAAAGATTACCAAAGCGACGCCTGCCATCAGTAACCCTGACTGAAGTCTAACGTATACCAGCCAAGCACACCCCTTTAAACGATGAGCGAAGAGATCCTCAAGGCCCTGATGCAATTATTCGCCCTGATCACCAAGCAGGACGGAGGCATTGGACAGAAGGAGCTCGACTATGTCAATGATTTCCTGGTACAACAGATCGGGGTGGATTCGGCCCCGGACTACCTTCAGCTCTTCAAGGATACGTCAGAGCAGGATCCCATCCCCTACAAAGATTTCTCCCCGCGGAAAGATCCCGCCTCAATTAAAGATCCCAGTACTGACAAAGATGCTGCCTTAGTCAAAGATCCCACCCCAGACGCGGATTCCGGTCCTCATAAAGACCCCAATACTGACAAAGATGCTGCCGCAGAGGGAGACAGCCAACCCGAACGCCCGAAGAAGCTGACCTCCGTACTGGACTCGGTCCGTGTATTGAAGCTTTGCAAGCAGATCAGCAAAACCCTCAATAAGCGACAAAAGGTGGTGGTGCTGGTGCGCATCCTGGAACTGGTCAATTCCGCGTACAACCTGACAGCTCAGCGCCTGAGCATCGTCAAAACGGTTTCTGATATTTTCCGCATCAGCAAAGAGGAGTATGAAAGCATCTTCACCTTTGTGACCTCCTTCAGGGATACTGATTTTTCCGGTCCGAACCACATCATGCTGCACCCCTTGTTCTTCCTGAGGGTTCCTTCGGTGGAACTCTATTTTGTGAAGTTCAGCGGTCAGATGGAAATTTTTCTCAACGGGCTCAGCATGCGTGAAGGAGCCATCTATTCCTTTACCAGCGGAAGTTCCCTTCGCCTTCCGGTGGGCTTGCCTGTGTATTACTCCGACATCTCCTCCCGTTTCCTTTCAGAGCGCTCCCAGGGGAAAATCACCCTGGAGGCGGACCAGCTTTCTTATACCTTTTCAAATCAGGTCCGGGGTCTGAAAGACATAAGCTTTACCGCCCGTCAGGGCAACCTGGTGGGGATCATGGGATCGAGCGGGGCAGGAAAGACCACCCTGATGAATGTGCTGGCCGGCATATATACCCCCTCATCCGGGCAGGTAAGGATCAATAAGGTGGACCTGCACAAAAACGAGGGAGAACTCAGGGGGGCGGTGGGCTTAGTCCCACAAGACGACCTGCTGATCGAAGAACTTACCGTTTTTGAGAACCTCTGGTACAGCGCCAAATTCTGTTTCAAAAACACCTTCGAATTCGAACTCCGGGAGAAGGTGGAGGACGTACTGAACAGCCTGGGTCTGCTGGAGAAAAAGGACATGAAAGTGGGATCGGTGATGAACAAGACCATCAGCGGCGGACAGCGCAAACGGCTGAACATTGCCCTGGAACTGATCCGGGAACCTTCCATCCTCTTTCTCGACGAACCCACTTCGGGGCTTTCCTCCCGTGATTCCGAAAACGTAATGGACCTGCTGAGGGAGCTTACCCTGAAAGGGAAACTGGTGTTTGTGGTGATCCACCAGCCCTCCTCCGAGATCTTCAAGATGTTCGACCGGGTGGTGATCCTCGACCAGGGCGGTCACATGGTGTATGTTGGCAATCCTGTGGAAGCAGCCATCCATTTCAAGGAGACCGACAAGCAGGTCAATGCCAGTGTGGGCGAATGCCCGGTCTGCGGAAACGTGAGTCCCGAGCAGATCTTCAACATCATTGAAGCCCGCCAGCTGGACGAATACGGCAACTACACCGAACAACGAAAGATCAGTCCGGCCACCTGGGAAGAGATCTTCCGGCAGAAGAGGGGACCCCACAGCGAAAGCATTCCCGATTCACCCCCTCCCTCCCACCTGGAGATCCCC
>CBDTYO010000088.1:0-11753 GCA_965364615.1 uncultured Bacteroidia bacterium | reverse complement strand
GGCGAAAGTTCCGGCGGTAATCCTGCTTACAGGATCAGGAAAACAGGGCCGGGATCAGGAAATTGCAGGGCATAAACATTTTTGGGTACTTGCTGATCATTTAACCAGAAATGGTATTGCGGTTTTACGCATGGATGACAGGGGTTTTGGAGGCTCCACGGGTGATTTCAGCACCTCAACTACTGGTGACTTTGCAACAGATGCTTTGGCTGCAGTTGATTATTTGAAAAATCGTCAGGAAATTGACGTGAACCAGATTGGATTAATAGGTCACAGTGAAGGTGGTGCTGTCGCCGTAATTGCTGCAAGCCAATCAAGTGATGTGAAATTTATCATTTCACTTTCAGGGGGCATCGTAAATTTTGGAGAGATTGTTATCACCCAGTTGACAGAACAGTTAAGGTCGCAAAATGTACCGGAAGAAAACATTGAATTTGAAATGGAGTGGCGAAGAGAATTATACAGAATAGTGAAAGAGCCCACTGATTCGGTTGTGGCCGCAGAAAATATGTGGAAAGCATACAGAGAATTGTCTGAAGAAGAAACCAAAATGATGAATTGGCCTGAAGGCCGAATGAATCATATGGTATCACAATTGTTAGGCCCCTGGTGGAGGTATTCCATATCCTTGGATGTAGTAGCTTTATATATGGATTTAGATTGCCCCGCTCTTTTACTTTTTGGAGAAAAGGATATGCAGGTCACTTATATGGACAATATGTCATTGATAGAGGAGGCTGTCAATACCCACGGTAAAACCAATATTGATATTCAACTGATTAAAGGTGTAAATCATTTATATCAAACGGCAAACACAGGCTCAGAATACGAGTATGTTCAAATTGAAGAAACTATTTCACCTGACGTATTAAATCTCATATCTGCCTGGATTCTGAAGGGCAAAAATTGAGCACAGATAGACTGGCAAGATCAAAAATTATCATAACACCAAGCCTGACAGGCTACAACACGCGCTAAATTTATTTGCCGTTCCGGTTTCACCAACTAGGTTCACGGCCAGCACCAATGGCAAGGCAGTGAGCAGAAAAGACATCCGTAACGGGTGCCAAAACATAGCGCAACCGTTTTCGACAACATTATAACTCCGGAGTTACAAATTAAACTTCGCGATTATTGATTTAATAGAAGATGAAAAAACGACCTCTTGCTGTTCTACCCCGGCACGGAACAAAAAGAGCAAGTTGTAATAGTGAAGGCCATGGAATAAGCGCAAGATGGAGGCGCGCCTGACACAGTGCCATACACCTCTCAGCCACTCACTACTTTCCCAGGTCCTCTCCAGTTTGTGGGTCTCGAGAAGGCCAGGCCCATTATGAATGGGAGGAATTGGTAAATTGCAGCTAGAAGTTATGCGTGTATCGCCTTAGATATGATCACCAAACAGCAGCATAATGAAGCCCTGAGGAAGGCACGCAGGGAAAGGGCAAAGGGCGTTCGTGACAAATATATGGAATATGGTGTCAAAAGTACCAGGTCTTATATGCCCGAGCGCAAAGAATTAAGCGATGAGGATCGGCGTGCCATCAGGGATCAGGTCAGGAAGGACTATCGAAAGTCAAGGCGCCGAAGTATGGCTGTTTTCGCAGGCGTCATCCTTCTTGTGGGATTTATTTGTTTCATAATCTTTCATTATCATTGATACAGCGAACAACAGCTTTTAAACCCATGGTCATTGGTACAATAATTTTACACAGCAACAGCCTTATTTGACCCTGAATGATTTTGTCTTAATCCGCCCCAATACACAGCATATACATTCAATCATTGTGATGCCTTTGGACTAACTTGGAATTGTTGAAAAACCATCTATGAAGAAACTAAAATTTCCAGCAGCTCAAACCATACTGATCTTCATCGCCGGTGTTGTTGCACTCTTAACATGGTTGATTCCAGCAGGAAAATATGATAGTCTGGCTTACAATCCCACAAGCAATACATTTGAAAAAACCCGCCTGGAAGAGCGTGTTACATTACCGGCCACACAGGAAACATTGGACCAGCTCAACATGGGTATTCCCATTGAAAAATTTACCAACGGGGATATCTACAAGCCCATTGCCGTTCCCAATACCTACAAAAAACTGGAGCCGAATCCCCAAGGCCTCGCAGCAGTAGCGACCTCACCCATCAAAGGAATCATCGCGGCTTCCGACATTATTTTTCTCATTCTCATTATCGGAGGCTTGATTGGCATCATGAACCTGACCGGGGCCTTTGATGCCGGAATTTCCTGGATGTCAAAAACGCTGAACGGCAGAGAGTTCATCTTAATTATTTTGGTCACTACGCTGATTGCAGCCGGAGGAACCACCTTTGGCCTCTCCGAGGAAACCATGGCCTTCTACCCTATTCTAATTCCGCTGTTCATAGCAGCAGGATACGATGCAATGGTAGGACTTGCCTGCATTTTTCTGGGTTCAGGCATTGGCGCCATGTGTTCCACCATCAATCCGTTTTCAACCATCATTGCTTCGGATGCGGCCGGCATAAACTGGACAACAGGTCTCACCAACCGCGTCATCATGCTGGTGCTTTGCATGACAATTACGATTCTCTATATTCTTCGCTATGCAAAACGGGTAAAAGCCGATCCCTCAAAATCTGTCATTTACGATCAGAAAGAAGAATTGGAAGCACTCTTTGGATCAAAGTCCTCAAATACAACTTCCAAATTCACCCAAAGACAGAGACTCATTATCCTGGTATTTTCATTGTGTTTTGTGGTAATGATGGTGGGTGTGTCATTTTTGGATTGGAGGTTCGTAGAAATGACTGCCACATTTTTGGTGGGCGCCGTCGCCATAGGCTTTATAGCAAGAATTAAAGAAAGGGTTTTCGTTGAGACCTTTGCCAGAGGAGCGGCCGACTTGCTGAGCGTGGCTTTTATTGTTGGCATTGCACGAGGGGTGACCATTATTATGGAAGACGGCCTGATCAGCGATACCATTTTATATCATGCAAGCAAACTCACCGAGGGAATGAATAAAGGATTGTTCACGAATGTCATGCTCTTTATTCATGCCGGTCTGGCCTTTTTTATACCCTCATCGTCAGGATTGGCTGTTCTGGCCATGCCAATCATGTCGCCACTGGCCGAGACTGTAAACATTGGAAGAGAGACAATCGTTGACACCTATCAATATGGCATGGGCCTGTTCTACCTGATCAATCCCGCAAGTTTAATATTGGCAGCACTGGCCATCGTGAAAATAGACTTCAATAAATGGTTGAAGTTTGTCATGCCTCTTTTGCTCATATTGCTGATAACAACCATGATCTTCATGACTATTTCTGTGTATTAAATACCATATGATCTTCCTGAATATCTCCGTGTGTTAAATACCATATGATCTTCCTGAATATCTCCGTGTGTTAAATACCATATGATAAACTTTTATAATTTCACCTCCTGACAGTACCCAACATTCTATCAAGATCAAGTTTTATGGATTCACTCAACCAACATACAAAAGCGCTGGCGGACATGATGGTGGCAAGGGCCCGGGACGGCATCCAACCGTCGGAGGTGTTTTTGGTTGCCTGCGGGGGGTCCCTGGTCGACCTGTACCCGGCCAAATATTTTCTGGGAAGTGAAAGCTCCCTTTTGCATAGCGATCTCTATACGGCCAATGAGTTTGTCCATGCTTCGCCGAAAATGCTCGGCGAACGGTCGGTGGTCATCCTTTGCTCGCATACCGGGGTTACCCCAGAGGTGGTTGAGGCTTTGAAAGTGGCCCAGGCTGCCGGCTCGCTTACGGTCACATTGACGCACAACCCATCATCTGATATTGCCAAATTCTCGGATCACAACATTGTGTATGAATGGGGGGATGAATCTAGTGTTCAGAATAATCCGATGGCGATTGCGCTGGCCCTTTGTCTTGAAGTATTTCAACACGCAGAGGGATATGCGGGCTACAGCGAATTCCAGGAGGCGTTGCGTCAGATAGACGAAGTCGTTGCATCAGCGCGTAAAAAAGTGACCAGGCGGGTCCTGACCTTTGCAGAAGCCTATCAGCATGAGCAATTGTTCTATGTTTTGTCCAGCGGCGCCAGCTTTGGACACGCATATGGCTTTGCGATCTGTTCGTTGATGGAAATGCAATGGCTGCATGCATCCGCCATACATTCCGGGGAGTTTTTTCACGGTCCTTTCGAAATTACTGACGAAACCACCAATTTCATTGTGCTGGTGAATGAAGGCCGCACACGACCGCTTGATCAGAGGGTGATTGAATTCCTGAACCGTTACGCGAAAAAATATGTGGTGGTCGACGCCAGGGAGCTTGGCATTGGTACTCTTCCCTGGTCCGTTGTCGAGTTTTTCAATCCGATCTTGTTCTACAGCGTCCTGAGTGATTACCGGGAAGCTTTGGCGAAAATCCGCAGCCATCCGCTTGAAACACGACGCTATATGGGCAAAGTGGAATACTAATAGACGATGATGGGGAAGCGAACATGAAAGTCATAGGTATCGGCGACAATGTGGTGGACAACTACATGCACATCCGGACCCTGTTTCCAGGCGGGAATGCGCTCAACTTTTCGGTGTATGCGTCTATGCTGGGCTGCTCGGCTGCCTATCTGGGTGTTTTCGGGAGCGATGAAAGCGCAAGACATGTGCAACAAACACTCTCGGATTTACACATAGATACTTCCCGGTGCCGCAATGCCGACGGGCCCAATGGTCAGGCCAAATTGACCATTGAAAATGGTGAAAGAATGTTTATTTCATCCAACGAAGGTGGAATCAGCAAATCCGTTCCCATGGAGTTCATTTTCGAAGATCCCGATTACCTGCAGTCTTTTTCCATCGCGCATACCAGCGCCTACAGCTATATGGATCGCTATCTGTCCAAAATGCAAGCGCTGAATCCCTTGCTCAGCTATGACTTTTCGGATGATTTCGACATGGAAGATGCCTTGTCGCTTTGCCCACATATTGATGTGGGTTTTTTCTCCTGTACCGGATGGACCGAAGCAGCAGCCATGGGACTTCTTGAGAAAGCTCAGCACCGGGGCTGCACCATCGCAGTGGCCACCAGGGGGCCTATGGATGCCCTGCTTTTCGATGGACGATCCTGGTTCAGGCAGGCTTCCCAGGCAGTGATGCCGAAAGATACGCTCGGGGCAGGAGATGCCTTTATCACCGGATTCCTGATTTCCTATGTGGGAGGAAAAGCCGATTCCCACTTTGAGCAAACTTCGCTGATTAAAAACTCCCTTGAGAAAGCTGCTTCTTTTGCTGCGGAGATATGCCGGGTACAGGGAGCTTTCGGACACGGCATGGAATATTAACTTGTTTTTCTCCATAAGAGAACATACAGGCTCCCGGATCCCCTGGCGGATTTGGGAATGTTTCGCTACATTTATTGCTGCTAACCGCCTTTGGGGAAACCACCCAACAGCGGAATTACGGCAGGCTGCGGCAACGACGATTATTGCCCTGATTCTCCAGTTTCCTATTTCTATATCCGCACAAGAAACGAAAGATACAGTAAGGCCAGTGCCGGAATCAAAGTCCTTTGTGACCCATCATCAAATAGCAAATGGGGGCGAAACCATCAAGTACAAGGCCATTGCATCGGAAACCTATCTGAGGAACGAATCCGATGAACCGGTTGCCTCCATATGGTCTGTAGCCTACCTTCGTGAGGGGGATCCGGACGGAGCAAAAAGACCGGTCACATTTGCCTTCAACGGGGGCCCCGGCTCGTCCTCCATATGGTTACACATGGGAATGTTCGGTCCCAGGCTGGTGAAAGTTGACTCCGAGGCCAAAAAAGATGATGGAGCTGCACCCTATCCTCTGGTGGACAATACTGCAGGTTTGCTTGACGTGACGGACCTGGTCTTTATCGATCCTGTGGGGACCGGTTATAGCCGGGTCATTGGCAAGGGCAAGGTGGAAGACTTCTGGGGTTTGACCAAAGACGCCCATTCCATCGCCAGGTTTATCAGGCAATGGGTCACTGAACATGATCGCTGGTTTTCGCCAAAATATATCGCTGCTGAAAGTTTTGGAACCGTCAGGGCGGTTTCAGTGACCGATGCCCTGGAAGGAGATGGCCAGAACATGGCCCTGAATGGTTTGATCCTTATTGCCCAATGCCTGGATTACGCAGGATCGACATCCGTGAATGATAATATCACCTCCTATCTGACCTACCTGCCCAGCATGGCTGCAACAGCCTGGTATCATAAAAAGGCAGGACAGGGCAAAACACTTGAGTCATTTGTGGATGAATGCAGGAGTTTTGCCTATGATTCCTATGCCTCCGCCCTGCTTCGCGGCTCCTATCTGAGCCAAACAGAAAAAGAAGAAGTGGCCGAAAGGCTCAGCTATTTTACAGGCCTTGACCAGGCCTATATCATGAAGTCCGATCTCAGAATACTGGTGCCACGATTTCAAAAGCAGCTACTGGCGGATCAGGGAGTGGCTATTGGCAGGTTTGACAGCAGGTATACAGGAGATGAAATCGACCAGCTATCCGATGTGCCCCATATAGGAGACCCTTCTGATTACCAGAAAAATGCAGCATATACTGCCGCATTAAACCACTATCTGGCCACAGAGTTGAAAGTGAAAATGGATCGACCGTACATCGTGATGAATGACAAAATCTACAAAAACTGGAATTGGAGACCCATCCCTGAAGGAAAACAATGGGAGCCTTCCTTTGTGAACGTGGCCCGGAAACTGGCCGAAATCATGAAACGGAACACCGAAATGAAAGTGTTGGTTGCCAGTGGCTATTATGATCTGATGTGTCCGTTTTTTGATGCTGAATATACCTTTTCACGCCATGGATTGGATCCGAAGAACATTACATTGACCTATTACGAATCAGGACATATGATGTATACGCGCGAACCTGATTTCATAGAACTTTCCAATGACACCAGACAATTTCTATCCCAATAACATCCCAGCGGCTGTGCAGTTGCAGCTCATCCTGCTGTCACGGACATAAGGGTAGATTGTTTGACTTTGATGAGTAATAAGGGTATTATATCACAAATCCCAAAACCATAGAATTCCCGGCAGACATAGAGAACATTCGGAAAAGGATTGATAAGATCGATCCTGTTCAATACGCGGCCACCCGTAACTATGCAGATGGATCCGTAACCTATCTTAGCCCCTATATTTCGAGGGGCGTGATCTCGACCAGAAGGGTCTATGACCACCTGATGTCCCTGGACCTGCCCTGGGTCAAGATGGAAAAGCTCGTCCAGGAATTGGCCTGGAGAGACTATTGGCAACAGACCTGGCTGGCAAAAGGAGACCTGATCACATCGGACCTGAAACAGCAACAAGTACCGGTATCAAACCATGAAATACCCCGGGCCATTGTTGACGCCTTTACCGGAATTGAAGCGGTGGACCAGGCTATAAAAGCTCTCTATGAAACGGGCTACATGCACAACCACATGCGCATGTACGTCGCGTCCATTTGCTGCAATATTGCCCGTTCGCACTGGCTGGCACCAGCCAAATGGATGTACAGCCATCTATGGGACGGAGACCTGGCAAGCAATTTCCTGAACTGGCAATGGGTGGCAGGCACCCATTCAAAAAGGAAGTATTATGCCAACCAGGACAATATCAATAAGTTCTTCAAAAGCAATCAGAAAAACACCTTTCTGGATGTGGACTACGACCAGTTCAACGGTCTGAAAACTCCGGATGTTTTATCCGCGACTGTACCCTTTGATCCTGAAACCCCGCTTCCCTCTTCCGAAAAACCCACCCTGGAAAAAGATAAACCAACGCTCGTATACACCTATTACAACCTTGATCCTTACTGGCACCTGGAAGAAGACAAACAGCGCGTATTCCTGCTGGAACCCTCCTTCTTCAAAGAATATCCGGTGAGCCGGAACTCAATACATTTTGCGTTGAAACTCGCTGAAAACATACATGGGATCAGGGTATTCATCGGCGAATATTCCGAGTTGCTTGAAATGGTAAATCAGGCCCGCCTGGTTTTCAAAGAACATCCAACCCAAAAACATTACCTGGGACAGGCAGAACCCAGAGAATGGCTGACCCGTGTTTCCGGGTATTTCCCCTCCTTTTCTGCCTTCTGGAAACAATGCAGGAAAGAACTCAAACCCAGAGGAGCATAAAGGAATTTTCACCCGATATAGAACAAATCATGCGCTTGGAAAAAAAAGACATCGAGAAACTGGATAGCAAATACCGGTTAAACCTGATCAACTCCATCCCCGGGGTGAAGCCTGCAAATCTCGTAGGAACACGTTCGTTGGACCATGTAGATAACCTGGCCATAATTTCTTCGGTGGTGCATCTGAGTTCAAATCCTGCACACCTGGGATTGGTGATGAGGCCTCCGGGAAAAAAGCCAAAAGATACCTATGTAAATATATTGGAAACGGGCAGCTACACCATCAACCATGTGTCTGTGGGATTTTATAAACGGGCTCATTATACCTCGGCCAAGCTTGACAGACAGCAATCGGAATTTGACAGGATGAATCTCGAAAGGGAATTCATCGGGGATTTTCATGCGCCATTCGTTAAAGAGAGCCCCATCAAAATTGGAATGCATCACCTGGAAAACATTCCTTTGCCCAATGGTTGTATTTTCGTGGTCGGTGAAATTCTGCTCATCGATTACCCCGAAGCTTCGATCAACGAGCTAGGACAAATAGATATCTCCTCCTACCATTGCATGGGCATTTCAGGACTGAATACCTATTACACGCTCAGGAAAGCAGGCACCCTGCCCTATGTGAGGATCAACGAAATTCCAGATTTTGACGCATAATTGATATCTTTCCCCAGTCAGCCCCTGTATATAGCCAATGAACCACGCCGTTAGCCTCATATTTCCCCATCAACTATTCGCAGAAAATCCCCTGCTTGAGCATACCAGGGAGGTGTACCTGATTGAAGAATACCTCTTCTTCAGGCAATACGGATTCCACAAGCAGAAGATCGCCTTTCACAGGGCCTCCACGAAATACTACCAGGGATACCTGCAAGAAAAAGGCATCAAGGTGCGCTACATCGACTCGGGCAGTGAGTTGTCAGATATTACCCAATTCACAAAGGAAATCAGGGAAAAGAAAATCACTGAAATTCATGTCATTGATCCCACAGACCAGTGGCTGGAGCAAAGGATCCGAAAGGTGGCAAAAAACTGCGGGCTGGAGATCTTCGACAACCCTCAATTTCTGAATTCAAAAGAGGACCTGGCTTCATTTTTCCGGACCGAAAAGAAATCGTTCTTTCAAACCACATTTTATAAACAGCAGCGCAAGAAACGAGGGATACTGATGGATGAAAAGGACCAACCCACAGGAGGGAAATGGACCTACGACACCGAGAACCGCAGGAAATATCCCAAAGGAAAAACGCCACCCACGGTAAACTTTCCAGGCAGCTCCGATCTGTGGGACGAGGCCATAGAATACACCCACAAGCACTTCGGGAACCATCCGGGGCAAGCAGGAAAAGAACGCTTGTACCCCATTACCCACCGGGAAGCCTCGGAATGGCTGGATCAATTCCTCGCTTTTCGATTCCATGGTTTCGGAGCCTACGAAGATGCCATCGTCCGCGGGCATTCCATCCTCCACCACAGTGTGCTATCACCCATGATCAATGCGGGGCTGATCCTTCCCGGCGAAGTGCTTGAAAAAAGCGTGGAATATGCTGAAAAAGAGGATATCCCCATCAATTCCACCGAAGGATTCATCAGGCAGATCATGGGATGGCGGGAATTTATCCGGGGAATGTATGTTTCCAAAGGAGGCTACTCCAGAACCCGGAATTTCTGGAACTTTCATCGCAAAATACCGGACAGCTTTTATGATGGCAGCACAGGCATAGATCCCATCGATTCCACCATCAGGAAAGTGCTCAAAACCGGTTATTGTCACCACATTGAAAGGTTGATGGTACTGGGGAACTTCATGCTGCTCTGTGAATTCGATCCCGACGAGGTATACCGCTGGTTCATGGAGCTTTTCATCGACGCCTATGACTGGGTAATGGTGCCCAATGTATATGGCATGAGCCAGTTCGCGGACGGAGGCACCTTTGCCACCAAACCCTATATAGGAGGTTCCAACTACATCAGAAAAATGAGCGACTATCCCAGAGGTCCCTGGGAAGCGACCTGGGATGGACTGTTTTGGCAATTCATTGATAATCATCAGGATTTCTTCGTCTCAAATCCCAGAACTTCCATGCTGGTGCATGCTTACCAGAGGATGGACCCGGAAAAACAGAAAGAACATAAAGCCCATGCGGATCTTTTTATTCAAAAAATACTTGCACCAGGGTGAGGAACCCTGCATTACAGACTATTTCAAATACCATGCATTCAATGAAAACCATGAAACTTGAAGACTTAGGATACCACAAAGATCTGGACGGGTATCGAAAAATAAACCAGCTGGATTCCTTCGGGGTGGGCCGGGTCGTTCTGGAACACAGGGAAAGGTATGTGGTCAGAACCGAAGAAAAGGAATATGATGCCGAAATCATTGGAAATATGCGTTTTGCCTCCCAGAGCAGGGCGGATTTTCCTGCGGTGGGTGACTGGGTGGCCATCTCTGAGTATGATGCGGATAAAGTACTTATTCATGCTGTGTTGCCCCGCAGGACGACCATTGAAAGGCAGGCGGTGGGAAAACGGGGAGAGAAACAGATCATTGCCAGCAATATTGATTATGCTTTCATTGTACAGTCTGCTGACAGGGATTTCAGCATGAACCGCCTGGAAAGGTATTTGACCATCTGCCACGCATCCAAAGTAAGTCCCATCATCGTGCTCAATAAAATCGATCTGGTCGATGATGCTTATTTACAGGGAATTATATCCCAAATCAAAGAACGGGTGAAACAAGCAAGCATTTTTGCCATCAGCAACAAGACCCGCGCAGGCATCGACAGCCTGCAGGCTGCCATGTTGAAAGGAAAGACCTATTGTTTGTTGGGTTCTTCAGGGGTGGGAAAATCGAGCCTGGTAAATACCCTTACCGGGAAGGAGCTGATGAAATCGAATTCCATCAGCACCAGTACCGGCAAGGGGCGCCATGTGACCAGCCACAGGGAATTGGTTGTGCTCGACCAGGGAGCCATCCTGATCGACAATCCGGGGATGCGGGAAGTGGGAATGGCCGATTCTGCTGCCGGACTGGATCATACCTTTGCGGTCATTGTCAGCCTCTCGCAGGATTGTAAATACAAAGATTGCTCACACACCTCGGAAAAGGGCTGTGCCGTACTGGCCGCCATTGACCGGGGTGAGCTGGACAAGGGTGCCCATGAAAACTATCTTAAAATGGCGCGGGAAAACGCGCATTTTGAATCGACCGTGGCCGAAAAACGCAAGAAAGACAAGGATTTTGGTAAAATGATCAAGCATTATCATAAGGCCAAAAAACGCAAGTAGTCATGGATCAATCGGTCCTGGCTTGGCAACAAAGCAAATGACAACCCTCATTTTTCAGGCAGTTCTCCCCCATGGAGTTTGACAAGCAGCCAGAGTTCCTTAAATTGTATCAGCATAGATAAACCGGGATGGTTCAATCAGTCAGGCTTTGAGCCAGTCCCACATAGCCATCCATATGAAGAAGAAAACAACATCAGGCCACGGGGAGCACGCAGCAACAAAAAACCGGCAGTTCTCCAGGCGTGACTTCCTGAAGACCTCAGGAAGCGGCGTGTTCATATTTTTTATTTCCGCAGCCTT